>JAOUAY010000126.1 GCA_029860565.1 Candidatus Nitrosopumilus sp. | reverse complement strand
TTACAGAAATTAAAGAAGTTGGAGATGGTGAACGAGTTTGTGTAGATACAGCCTCAATGTTACATAAGGGGGAAGGAATGCTAATTGGAAGTAGATCAAACTTTCTGTTTCTAGTCCATAATGAATCAGTAGGATCATCATTTACATCACCAAGACCATTTAGAGTAAATGCAGGCGCAGTTCATTGCTATACATTATCACCAGATGGAACAACAAATTATCTCTCAGAAGTAGAAACAGGCTCTGAAGTGCTAATTCTTAATTCAAAGGGAAAAGCAAGAAGAGTAACCGTAGGAAGATCCAAGATTGAACGTAGACCAATGTTAATGATTAAAGCTACAGTAGATGGAGAAATAGGCGGAATAATAGCACAAGATGCAGAAACAATTCGCTTTGTAAAATCAAATGGCCAACTAGTATCAGTAACACATCTAAAGAAAGGAGATACCGTCATGGTACATGCAAAACCTGCAACAGGTAGACATTTTGGAATGGAAGTTTCAGATGAGTACATACTAGAAAAATGAAATACAAGACATGCGTATCTATTGGAGAGAAAACACCCATAAAGATTGGGAAAATTTTAAAAATTGCACTAAAAAAATCAGATTATGTTGAAGTAAGATTGGATTTTTTAAAAATAGAACAAATTCCAGAAACGTTAGAGATGATCAAAAAAGATCTTAATAGAATCGTATGTACGTTAAGACCAAAAACAGAAGGAGGTAAATTTTCTGGAAATGAAAAAGAACGAATTGCAATTCTAAAATTAATCGCAGAGTACAATCCTTTCCTATTAGATATAGAATTTAACACATTAAAGAATAATTTATCATTAACAAAATATCTAAAATCAACAAAGACAAAATTACTTGTGTCATGGCATGATTTTAAAAAGACACCTAATTCTTTAGAACTTAAGAATAAAATTAATCAAATGAGCAAATTTTCATCAAATGTAAAAATTGTAAGCACAGCAAAATCAACAAATGATTCAACTAGAATGCTAGAATTGTACAGTAAAAAAGGAAAGAATAACCTAATTTCATTTGCAATGGGAGATTTTGGAAGGATTTCAAGGATTTTGTGCCTGTATTTGGGTAGTCCGTATACGTATGTTTCTTTAGGAAAGCCAATTGCCCCAGGACAGTTTAGTGTTGATGAAATCAAAAAGATTGCAAATTTAAAAAAATAAGCAACGAAATAGTTGAGAGTTTAAATCAATCATATAATTTAAGAAAATTTGATGAGTAAAGCATTTGCAGTAATCGGAGATCCTATTGATCATTCATTATCTCCAAATATTCATAGTGCAGCATTTAGAGAAATTGGTTTAGATTCATCATACATTGCATATAGAATTCCAAAAGGAGAATTAGAAGAAGGAATCGAAGGATTAAAGAAAATCAAGATTCATGGATTTAACATTACCATTCCACATAAAATAGAGATGATGAAGTACCTGGATAAAATGGATGAATCATGTAGTTTGATTGGTGCAGTTAACACAGTTACAAACAAAGATGGAATTTTAAAAGGATACAATACAGATATGGATGGATTTCTCGAACCATTTAAAAAAAAGAAATTAAACATTACAAATACCAAAGTGCTTCTTATTGGATCTGGCGGTGCAGCAAGGGCAATAGTTGCTGCATTTGCAAAAGAAAAAGCAAAAAGCATTACAATTGCGAATAGAACATTAGATAATGCCAATACCCTTTCAGTGTTTGCAAAAAAAATTGGATTAAACTCAAATGCAATAAAAATTGAAGAGGTTAAGAATACTGTAAAAAATTATGACATCATCGTTAATGCCACATCAGTAGGACTAAGAAATGAACCAAGTGTTATTTCCTTAGAAGGTATTAATGAAAAAACGATTGTTTATGATATCGTATACATGCCAATGAATACAGATTTTATCAAAAAAGCAAAAGAAAAAAATGCCATTGTGATTTACGGTTATGAAATGCTGTTAGGTCAAGCAGTAAGAGCATTTGAGATTTGGCATGGCATGGAAGCACCTTATAATGCCATGAAAAAAGCATTGTTAGGAGGATTTTGATGCCAAAAACAAAGGCCACTATCCATGGAGCAGTCTCCCTGGTCAATGCAATTGCAAATCAAAAAGGAGCAACATTAGGGATTTCATTAAAGGTAGAAGCAACAGTGGAGACCAATCCAGGTAAAGGGATTTCAATTCAATCAGAAAATAAAAGCCTGAGTTCCCGTTTAATCAACAATACAATTGAAAAAATTGTTTCAAAGAAGGATTTAGAGCAAAATAAAATTACAATTACACTAGATTCAGAAATTCCAACAGGATATGGACTTAAAAGTTCAAGTGCGATTTCATCTGCCATTGCTTTGGCATGTGCAAAAATATTCAAACCAAAATTTACAGATCAGCAAATACTTCTAGCAGGAGTTGATGCATCCATAAAATCTAAAGTCAGCATTACGGGAGCATATGATGATGCATGTTCCTGTTACTATGGAGGATTTAATGTTACAGATAATGCAAAAAAGAAAAGAATTCAATTTGAAAAAGGAGCATCAAATCTAATTGCAGTCATATTTATTCCAAAAGATAGAAAAAGAGGGAACCTAAAAAAACTGAAAATTTTTTCATCAATATTTGAAAATGCATGGGAATTAGCAAAAAAAGGAAATTATTGGGATGCAATGATAATTAACGGGTTAGCAACTGCATCTATTTTAAATTCAAATTCCAAAATTATTGCAGAATTAATTGAAAAAGGAGCACTTGGGGCATCAATTTCAGGTAATGGGCCATCAATAGCTGCAGTAACAAAAAAAGAAAATGAAGATGCTATCAAAAAAATATTCTCAACATTAGAAGGAAACATAATAGTTTCAAAAATTAGCAATAAAAAGGCAGAAGTTCATGAAATGTAAAGTTGAAAAATCAAAAATTTCAGGTCAAATAGTTTGTCCGTCAAATAAAAGCTATACACATAGAGCAATTTTTCTTGCATCACTTGCAGGAAAAAATAGCGTTGTGGAAAACGCATTATTTTCAGCAGATACGAATGCGACAATTGAAACCTGTAAAAAATTTGGAGCAGAGATTGAAATTAAGGATTCAAGGATCATTGTCAAAAATCCAATAAAAATGGGTACCAAAGTATCTGAAATTAATACAGGTAACTCAGGCACAACAATTAGAATTGCATCAGGAATTGCCAGTTTGTTTTCTGATGAAATTGTACTAACCGGAGATTCGAGTCTGCAAAAAAGACCCATGCAATCACTTCTAGATGCATTATCAAGTATAGGTGCACAATGTAATTCAACAGATGGGAAACCACCAATCAAAATTAAAGGAAAAATTATTGGTGGAGATGTAAAAATTCCAGGAAATTTTTCTAGTCAATTTATTTCATCATTATTAATTAGTGCACCATTAACAGAAAAAGGAATCAATCTTTCTATAGAAGGAAACTTAGTTTCAAAACCATATCTTGATGCAACTATTGCCACAATGAGAAAATTTGGAGTAACAGTTCAAACATTGATTCCGTACAAAAGATATAACATATCACCCCAAATCTATAAAAAAGCTACATTTACAGTTCCAATTGATTTTTCAAGTCTTGCACTTATTCTCTCAGCTACCGTTCTCAATGGTGAAGAAATTACAATAAAAGGGAATTTGGGAGATTTACCACAAGGGGATGAAGTTTTTATTGATATTTTAGAACAACTTGGAGTTAATGTAACTATAGATGATAATGAAATTAAAATTGAGTCACCTAAAAAATTAAAGGGTGGAAAATTTGATTTAAGTAATTCGCCAGATCTTCTTCCACCTCTTGCAATTTTAGCATTAAATTCATCTACCCCAATTGAAATATTTAATGTTAGACATGCTAGATTAAAAGAAACAGATAGAATTGCAATCATAGCAAGAGAGCTTGTAAAACTTGGAATTAAAATTAAAGAAAAAGAAGACGGATTGATTTTAGAATCATCTGAAAAAATAAGTGGTGTCGAACTGAATTCTGAAGAAGATCATAGATTATTCATGGCGTTCTGCATTGTAGGAATGTATGTCGGTAATTGTACTGTGACAGATCCGGAATCAGTAAAAGTATCATATCCAAACTTCATAGATGAAATGACTCGTCTTGGTGCAAAAATCCAAATTCTGTAAAATATTTTTTAAAAAATCATTTAGA
>JAOUAY010000125.1 GCA_029860565.1 Candidatus Nitrosopumilus sp. | reverse complement strand
ATGTTGTTTGTACTGGAGCAAAACCAATTGGAATGCTTGATCATCTTCAATTTGGAAATCCTAATGACCCTGAAATATTTTGGACCTTTTTAGAATCTCTAAAGGGATTGACTGATTTTGCTCAATATTTTGAAATTCCATGTGTGGGAGGCAAGGTTAGTTTGTACAATGAAACTGCTGCAGGCCCTATAAAACCAACTCCTGTCATTGGAGTTTTGGGGTTAATTGACAAAAAACCATCTATCCCTCAAAAAATTTCACAAGATGACTATCTTATCATTGTTGGCGATACAAAAGATGAATTGGGCGGCTCTGAATTTTTTGAATATATTCATAAATTTGTAGGCGGAAAATGCCCTACTGTTAACTTTGAAAATTCTAAAAAGAACATGAAGTCTGTTTTAAATATAATTAAAAATAATCTTGTTAAATCTGTTCATGATTGCTCAAAGGGCGGATTGGCAATTGCAGTATCTGAATTATGTATGACAAATCAAGTTGGTTGTAAAGTTTCATTGGACAAAGTTCCTAGTGGGAAATTGGCCGTTGATAGAATTCTGTTTTCTGAGAGTCATTCTAGATATCTTTTGGTATTTGAAAAGAAAAATCTCAAACAGGTTGAGATTCTTCTCAAAAAGAACAATGTTTCATTTAAACAAATTGGTCGGTTTGGAGGTGATACAATTCAATTCACAAATGGAGTCCAATCTATTATCGATTTGAGAGTTGACAACGCACAAAAAACTTGGTCAAATTCGTTAAGGGACTTGGTACTAAATAGTTAAGGTAAATCGTTGAGATGATGTTAGGTTGATGATGAAGAGATTACTAAACTATGTTAAACTAAATTCCACAAAATAATTGAATCTGATAATCAAATACTCTTGAATCTTAAGAAAATACATGGATAAATTAGATGTAGAAATTTTATGGACTTTAAAACAATCAACACCGTATGCTTTGAGAATTCCAGATTTGATTAAGAACAATAAAAAATTAACAATCAATGATGAACTAAAAGAAAAACTTCGATTTTTGGAAGAACATGAAATGATTGAAACCCTGGATAACTCTGATGATGATGATGTAGGTTATACAATTAAGAAAAAAGGCAGTGATTTAATCTGGAATGGGGAAATATCTGAGCAGATTTTTAATTTAATTAAATTAGTTGATCCTGAAATGTATACTAGTAATGAAATACGGCGAATTACTAACAAATCACTAATGGAGTCTGTGAGGGGAATCGAATATTTGAGAAAAGAACGTAAGCTTATTGATGGATATTCTCAGGGTTTCAAATTATACTTCATCCTATCTGAAAAAGGAAAATCGTATAATGATGAAACAAATTCCTAAACAATGTTTCACATTAAATTAAAACAATTAAAATTATTATTTGACATTAGAGAAAACTTCAAAATTGAAAAGAATATTTCCACTAATTTGTTTAAACCAAAATCATTCCCATTTTCAAATAAGAAATTTACTAGATTTAAAAATAAATCTATCACTTAATCATGACTTGAAAATTGTCTGGATGTTGCTAGTACACAATCCTACTTTCTTTTTAAATCTATGATCTGAACAACTAATTTTTATCAGGATATTGTAGCGACTATACATGAGTCATAATTTTAAACTTGATGAAATTGTAAATTTGGAAGGAAAATCTGAGGAGATGCTGCAAGATCACAGAATACGTTTTCTTGGTATTATTGACAGTATGGGTAGACAGATTGCAGGAGGATACAAAGAAGGACTTGTACGATTAGTGGATGATGAAGAACATAAGATGTGTATACAACATGTGTTGGGATTCATACTTACAAAAGATCTTGATGAGTCATTGGGAGCAGTTGATTATCTAATATCTAAAAGGAAAAAAGTTTGCATGATCACCATACCTTTACAGAAATATGTCATTTTAATGTCAGTTGAGCGAAATGCTGATGTAGAAAAAATTGTAGAAAAAACCGTGAAATTATTTGAGAATATTTTAATTGACTAAGACCACTCTACAAATGTAAGAAATTTTTCAAAAAATTAGAATCCAGAAAAAAGAAACCAGATATGAAATTAAAATTGAGCGTTTTTAGATTGTCTGGAGAAAGATCCATGATAAAGGCATGAAATGTCTTCATGAGTGTACGGTTAATACTAAAATCTGATCGCTTAGATTAATTAGCGTTTTTATTGTGAGAAATATAACTCAATTCGTTGATTACTGGCTTTTCAGTATCTGGTTTGCGACTAGTGGTTTATGCATGTTCAAGGAGTGAACATAGAATTGGTTAAGGAAAATTGCGGTGTTGTTGGAATTTATAGTCTTAGTGGAACTAATGTTGTTCCGATGGTAATTGATGCATTAAGGGCACTTCAACATCGAGGTCAAGAGGCATGGGGGCTTGCAATTCCGAATAAACCTCCACTTAAGAAACTAGGACTGGTTTCATCTGCATCATCTGAATTTAAAAAAATTTCTGAGGAATATGCCTCACCTGCAGTGATTGGACATGTACGTTATTCCACCATGGGTAAAAGTTCGTTGGAAAATGCACAACCACTCAAAGTAAAGGATCTCTGTATTGCTCATAATGGAACTATTGCAAATGTTCAAGAATTATCCAACCTGGTTGGAGGCTGTTCGTTTACTCCACAAAATGCCAGTGACACACTTGTTGCAGCACAAAGACTGGTTTCACTAATCTCTGAAAATGGCCAAATGGGAAAAGCACTCTCAATTCTTAAAAATGAAATGGTTGGCTCTTACTGTTTTACGTTTATTTCTGATGATAACTCTGTTTATGCTGCACGTGATCCAAAAGGATTCCGTCCGATGGTTTTAGGACATAAAAAATCTGATGATACCTATATTGTTGCATCAGAGTCATCAGCAGTATCTGCAGTTGGGGCACAGCTAGAACGAAATGTAAATCCAGGCGAATTGATCAAACTAAGTAAAACTGGATTGGAGACTGAAATGTTCTCTGATGATCCTACCCGTGCACATTGTTCTTTTGAGTTTACTTACTTTGCCCATCCGTCAAGCAATATGGAGGGTACTAACATCTATGTTGCAAGAAAAAATATTGGCAGGTTTTTGGCAAAGAAATTTCCAATTAAAGATGCAGATTTGGTAATACCTGTACCTGATTCTGCAAGGCCTGCAGCATTAGGGTATGCACAAGAACTCGGCGTGTCTTTTGATGAAGGTCTTCTAAAAGACAGATACAGTAAGAAAGGCCCATTGCGAAGTTTCATTGAACCTCACCAATCTGATAGAATAGAAATAAACAGATGGATTATACCAATTAAAGAAATTATTGAAGGACAACATGTTGTTGTAATTGATGATAGTTTAGTTAGGGGCACTAGCTCCAAGGCAATTATCAAGGCCTTGCGTAGGGCAGGTGCCAAAAAAATTAGTATGGTGATAACATACCCCCCAATCAAGTTCCCATGTTATGCTGGAATTGATTTTCCATCTCAAGAAGAACTTGCAACATTTTCTAATGGAAAAGATATGAATCAAGAAGAAATAACTGAAATGGTGAGACAAAGTATCGGTGCTGACTTTTTAGGGTACAATGATGCTGAAAATCTTGCAGCCGCAGTAGGTATACCACATGATTCGATGTGCTTTACGTGCTCTTCTGGAAATTATGAATCTCTTGGAATTACTCCTGAATTTAGAAGTCGAGAAGAGATGAAAGGTGAATAGGGAATTTTTTTAAATAGAGTGATTTGTACTGATGATCATGCAAGCGATTTGGAATGACACTATAATTGCAGAAAGTGATAACACTGTTGTTGTTGAAGGAAACCATTACTTCCCATTTGGTTCTATAAAAGAAGAATATTTTAAAAAAACTGAACTGACCACCGTTTGTGGTTGGAAAGGAATGGCAAATTATTATTCTGTTGATGTAAATGGGAAAACTAACAAGGACTGCGCTTGGTGTTATGAAAAACCAAACGACGCTGCCATGAAGATAAAGGGAATGGTGGCCTTTTGGAATGGCGTTAACGTAAAATAATCTGTTTTCCGTTGTGTGTAGTTAGTACGTTTTTACATCGCTGTCGAAGTGTATCTTTGTCTATTCCTATTCGTGTATTGTACATTAAATTTTGTCCCTTTTTGATATCTTCAGAAAATATGACCTACCATAATTGAATGGATGATTGTTATTGGTTCAAATTGTGCTGGGAGTACATCATGCATGGGG
>JAOUAY010000022.1 GCA_029860565.1 Candidatus Nitrosopumilus sp. | reverse complement strand
ATTTCAGAAAAATTAAGTAAAGATCTTAAAAAACGTGGATTTAATTTCGTTGGCCCTACAATTTGTTATGCGTTAATGCAAGCAATAGGAATGGTAAATGACCATACTTCTGAATGTTTTTTGTATAGAAAATAATTTTTAAGGTAGTTTGTTTTTGTTTAAACATGGCTGAAGGAAAATTTGCAACATCTGTATCTTGTATGGATGGGAGAATACAGATACCATTAACAAAATGGATTAAAGAAAATCATTCAATTGATTTTGTTGATGTAATCACTGAGCCTGGAGTTGATCGTGTAGTGGCCGGAAATTTGGATCTTGAGTCAATTAAAACTAAAGTTGGCATTTCAATTAATGCCCATAAATCTGAGCTGATTGTGGTGTCTGGTCATTATGATTGTGCTGGAAATCCTGTATCTGATGAAGAGCATATTTCCCAAATTAGAAAAGGAGTTGAAACTATTTCTTCTTGGGGTTTGGATGTCAAAGTAATCGGTGTTTGGGTTGATGATTCTTGGAATGTGAATGTTCTGTGATTATCTAAACTTTATGAAATTGAGATTATTATTTAAAATTCAATTGATTCTTTTGTAGAATAACTAGTGTATTTGTAAACCTGATGATCAAAATTTCTAGGATTGTATTTGCAATCATGCCTCATATTCTTGTTTCAAGAATTTTAGGTTATATGTCTGGTTTTCACATATTTTTTGAGTATAATGAATGCAAAAATGTCTCAATTTTCTAAGACAGCAGGACCTGGAATATTATTTGCATGTACTGCAATAGGTGTATCCCATCTAGTACAGTCAACTCGAGCAGGAGCCGACTTTGGCTTGATGATTTTGGGATTTGTAATTTTGGTAACTCTGTTGAAATATCCTTTTTTTGAGTATGGGTCTCGTTATGCAAATTCCACACAAACAAGTATCATTGATGGTTACAAGAAACTTGGCAAGCCCGCACTATGGTTGTATTTTTTGCTAACTGTTGCATCAATGTTTTTTGTAACAGGAGCTGTAGGATTTGTAACTGCAGGGTTTTTTGAAAATCTTTTTGGAATTGATTTTCTTGGAGACTGGACTGTAGTACTTTTGTTTGCAGTATGTGTTGGAATCTTGGCAATTGGAAAATACAATGTCCTTGATAGTCTAATCAAGATAATTGCTATCATTTTACTGGTTTCTACCGTTTCAGCTTTTTTACTTACGTTGTATAGCGGTCCTATAGAACCAGTGCCTGGATTTGAACCCAAAGATCTTTTGGATGTGTCAGGAATCTTTTTTTTACTTGCATTAATGGGATGGATGCCTACTGCTATCGATCTTTCTAGCTGGAATAGCTTATGGACGCTGGAAAGAATGAAGCAAACAAATTACAAGCCAAAACTAAAAGAAACCTTATTTGAATTTCGATTGGCATATCTGATTACAGGAATCCTTGCTGTGATGTTTGTTACACTTGGATCTTACATCTTTTATGGATCTGGTGAGACATTACCCAACAACAATTCCCTTTTTGCACATGAAATTGTAACGTTATACACTCAGACCATTGGAGATTGGAGTTACATCATAATTGCAGCATCTGCTTTCACTGTAATGTTTGGAACAATCATTGCAGTCTTTGATGGTTATTCAAGGTCATTACAAAGAACAGTGGAATTAATTTTTACAAAAAAAGAGAAAAAAATACGCACAAAATTCCGTACATTTTACATAATTTTTTTAATTATCATTTCAAGTGGTTCTCTAGTGGTAATATTTCAATTCGGAAATAATCTCAAAGAATTAGTTGATTTTGCAACTGTTTTGTCGTTTGTAATAGCTCCTGTGATTGCAATTTTCAATTTTAGACTGGTTACTGGAAAATTCCTTGATAAAGAACATCAACCATCTTTTGGATTAAAAGTTCTGAGTGCATCTGGAATTGTTTTTCTTATTGGATTTGCAATTGTGTTTACAGTATTGAAATTTGGTCCTAATTTTAGCAAGTTTTTTTAATGTGGAAAATTACGTAAAATTATGAAAATTTCCCCTAAAATGAAAAAAGCCCTTAATGATCAAGTAACATTAGAAGCATCCGCATCGAGTAGCTATCTTGCAATGGCCTCCTGGTGTGAAGTTACAGGATATCAAGGTTCTGCAAACTATTTTTACATGCAATCTGATGAGGAAAGAACTCACATGTTGAAAATTGTTCATTATCTAAACGATATGGGGGCAGTTGCAAGTATTTCTGCAATCAAAGCACCTGTAAGCTCATACAAATCCCTTGAAGGACTAATCAAAACTGCATTGAAAAATGAACAGACAGTAACTAAAGCAATTCACACAATGGTGGATATTGCACAAAAAGAAAAGGATCATTCCACGTATGCATTTCTAGAATGGTTTGTCAATGAGCAAGTTCAAGAAGAAACAAAGTTTGAAACTGTCTTGCAAAAATTTGATCTGATTGGTAGAGACAAGTTGGCAATTAATGAGATTGATAAAATTCTAGCAATGGATGCTGCAGCACCAGCTGATACTGTCGCCTAGGAATCGTCATCTTTCTAAAATAATTAATACCTCATTATTTCCAGTCATTTCATGACAGTTACTGTGACCAGAAAACCTGGTGGTATTACTCAGTTATTCAACACTGAAACTGGCAGGGTTACTTACAAGTGTAAAGCAGAATCTGCATATATGCAAATTGAAGCCTTTGGTGGAATTGTACAATTTAATCAAAAAGGTGCAATTGCAACTGTTACTGGCCATATCATATCCCTTGAATCATGCGATGTGATTAAGAAAGGCCATCCCAACTACAAAGATGCGTTATCTGCAATAATTTTGGCACACAAAGAGTTTGCCCAAAATATTTCTAACGAATATCAAAACAAAATCCAAGAATTGGAAAATAAATTGTCTGGTCTCTAACTTTTAAATTCCGTACATTTACATCCACGTACTAGGCATTTCCCATTTCCATCACTATGTATTGAACTATCGTGATAACATCCAATTTTTTTATTATTGCATTGCATATTGAGGTGTCTCCTTCTGACTAGAATTATTATGTTCTTTTAATTTAACCGTAAATCATACAATGATCGCATTCACAAACTTCTTGTTCTTTTGATTTTTTTAAGCATTTTTTATGCTGACCTGCTTGACACTGAACACAAATCTCTTCAATATTTTCCACGCTTGTATATTTTTTTGATTGATCAAAGCCAAACCCTCCATCCTGTGGTCCTACCATATGTGTACTGTATTGATGTTCTATTTTTACTTCTCTAATTGATTGCAGATCTTATTGTATCCTGTAGTGTTTTTTTGTGAGTTTCAATGATGCCTCTTATTTCAAATGTATCTACATATCCTCCAGCTGATGCACGGGTTGCTTTGAGCAGATAATGTAAAGATCCCTCCTCAATTTTTCCAACATAGTATCCATAAAGAAAGTCTGCTTCTTTGTCGCACTTCCAAATTTGTTTAATAGCTGGAAATGTCTGTTTTATTTCAGTTGGTATTTCCTGAATTCTTCTTTGAATGTATTGATCAAGTGACTTTCTAATTGTCGAATCTTGTAGCAATCTAAATTTTGTTATATAGACCTTACTTTTTAGTCCTTTTTTTCATTGTCTGTTTTTTCTTTTCCTGGCTTATCCCACAGGTGCATAGTTCCTCTAATCATAAATGATCCTACTATTATGGCAACTAATCCTCCAACTATGAATAAAAAGAATTTTCCAATATCCTTGATGCTTGCCATTACTACTAGTCCTTATCTGTCTAGTTATAATTGTCTGAAGATATCAATTAGATTCAATAGTGAGTTTGAAATCTTCTTATCGTATGTCTAAAATCAAACAGGTTGTTGCCTGGATTGCAATCGCTGGAAGTGTAATTGGTTTTTTCTTCTTTTCTATAGAGATGGCTGAAATTATGCGATGATTGTGAAAACTAAATACATTCCATTTTTTTAAATAATAATATAGATGATCACTCAAGAAATTAAGGACTTTTTGAATTTACAAAAACTTGGTTATGTTGCAACTGTTTCATCTGATGGCAAACCAAACATTTCTCCAAAGGGTACCCTCATTGGTTGGACCTCTAAAACATTGGCATTTGCAAATATTCGCTCACCTGACACAATTAAGAATCTACAAGATAACCCTAATGTTGAAATCAATGTAATTGATCCTCTTCTTCGCAAGGGATACTTGTTTCGGGGCATGGCTAAAACTATTGAAACTGGGGACACTTTTGAGGCGATACTGAATTATTATAGAATTAATGGCATCAAAAGCCCAATAAACTCAATTGTATTAGTTGATATCTCAAATGTATCTGAAGTAACTTCTCCTTTGTATGATATTGGTATTTCAGAACAAGCAATAAAATCAAAATGGCAAAAACATTTTACAAATCTATGATTTATCTGTCGTGGTTGTAGTTGATTTCAGTTTTTCTAAATCTTTTTTAGTTTTTTTGTGATCCTCTTTTTCTTTCTCTAATAATGATTGAACTGTTTCCAATTCTTTTAATGTCGTATTGAGTTTTGATTTTAATGAGCCTACAACTGCACTTGCGGCTTCAATTATACCTGCAGAACTTTTTGTATTATTATTTTCACCCTCAATGAATCCTTTTTCAGAAGGAGTTAGAATGCTTGTATCCTCAAAATGGTCTTTTTTTTCTAATTCTTCTTTTGCATTATACAATCTGGAGTTTGCTTCATCTAGTTCGCTTTCAACTTCAACTTGTTGTTTTCTTATGCTGTGAAGTGTAGATTGTTCCTGTATGATCTGCTCTTTGACTTCATCGTATTTTTTTGTAAATTCATCTAATTCCTGTTTTATTTTTGAATGGTGCTCTTCATTTTTTTTAAATTCCTCAATCCATTTTGAATCTTTAATTAATTCTGATTTTTTATTTCTCTCTCTAATCTCTTTGTATTCTCGTTGAACAATATCTAATTCCATCTTTTTTTGATTAAGTTCTTTTTTTACCGACATTATGTTGCTAGTTGTAATATCGTACTCTTTTCTTACTGTCTCAATTTTTTGTGTAATATTATCTAGTTCTTCCTGTTTTTCTCTAAACTCTTTTTGTAGTTTTTCTACTTCCCCTTCAAGTTCTTCTTTTAGGATTACCTCTTCATTTTTTTCAGCTGCTACTTCTTCTGTCTTTTTTTTACCAAAAAATCCCATATCTTTCTCCAACTTTCTCCAAAAAATTAATCTTTCTTCATTCCTGTTTTACTCGCCCTTTGAAAAATTTTAGATAAAATCCAATACTTCCAATGATTATTCCTCCAATTAATGCCATTGTACCTAATTCTCGCATATCTTGATAGATATTTGGTGCAAGAAACAACAACAATGCTCCTAAAATAATGAGTGCAAATCCACCGTTGTTTTTTGATTTATTGTGTTGGCCATGAACCATGATTATGTGTACTCTGAAAGAGTTTTTGCTACTTGTTTTCTTCCTATGTCTGAAATGAACGGACCTATTTTGGGTCCTCGTGACGTCCCAAGTATGATCTGATATAGCGTCTTAAAGAAATCTTTTGGCTGTACATCATTTGATTTTGCAATTTGATATATTGTATTTTGAATATCTTCTGGTTCTTTTTCAGCACCCAGTGCATCTATTAGCATTTTTAGTGCTTTTATCGTAGTATCGTTTAATTCCACTTTAGATTTTTCTTGCTGATCAAACTCGTTTGAAAAATTTCCTGCAAGTTCAATGAGTTTTTCTATTTCTGGTTCTGGATTTTTTATTACCCCGTAATCCAATAATTTCTTCATTACTCTTTCTGCTCTATTTTCTTTGAAAATTTTTGCTAATTCAATTACTAGTCTATAGTTTACATGTGTGCTTGATTGTTTTGGTGGATCTAAAAGATTCACATATTCGTAAAGTCCTTTTGATTTTACAACTTTTGCTTGATTATCTACTTTGATTCGTCCAAAATAGATGTCTTCCAATTCGTTGTATTCATTCATTAATGATGGGATGTCTTCAAATCCTAGTTCCCTTGCACCTGTAATTCTTTTGTATAGCAATAATAGAATTGATTTTGGACTGCCAAACTCTAACCATTTCTGTGCAGTTATTACATTTCCTAATGATTTAGAAATCTTTTTTCCTCCTTTGTCTAAAAACATTTCATACTTTACATGATGGGGATGTGAAAATCCTAAAATTTCATCTGACACCCAGTCGTTTACTTTGACTGAATCCATGATGTCTTTTCCATATGCTTCAAATCTGATGTCAAATGCCGTCCATCTTGCTGCAAATTCTACCTTCCAGGCTAATTTTCCAAGATCTTTTGTAATATCTGCCTCTCCAACATGACCGCATCCTTTGATCATTTTTGAGCTGATTTCTGTATCGTGACAACTGTATCTTACTTTCTTTTCATCTACAATGTATTCAGTAGCTTCTGCTGTATAGAGTCGATTACAATTTGCACAAACTGGAAAATATGGTAAATATTTTTGATATTTTCCTTGTCCTACAAGTTCTGAAATCTTATCTCCAATTTTGGTACTGTTTTGTAAAATTGTGTGGATTTGTTCTTTTAACAATCCTTGTTTGTAGGTGTCAACTGCTCTTCTAAACTCGTATTTTATTCCGACCTTGTCTAATCCATCTAAAAGAATACTGCTCATGTGCATGCCATATGAGTCATGACATCCGTAAGGATCAGGAATTAAAGATACTGGTTTTGCAATGTGTTCTTCTAATGAATCTGGAAGTCCTTCTGGAATTTTTCTTAGTCCGTCAAGGTCATCTGAGTATGCAATTAATTCTGATTTGTATCCTAAATTCTCTAATGCCAATTTGACCCCGTATGCTCTTACTGCATCTCCCAAACTTCCAATGTGTGGAATTCCAGATGCACCCAGACCGCTTTCCACTTTTAACATATCTGTGTTTCTTCCAAGTACTTTTTCACGTTCAAGTAATTCTGAAGCTAATTTATCTATCCAAGTTCCTTTACCGATAATTTCTTGCTCTGACATTTCTTTTCACTAGTTCAATGTTTTGGACATGTATGGCCCATATAACGAATACCCTAATTTTTGATAATATTCTCTTGTGCCAACTGCACTGATTACTAAAATCTTCTTTGCATCAAACTCTTCCTTTGAAATTTTTTCAGCTTCTTGCATCAAACTTTTTCCTAATCCTGAATGTTGTATCTCATCATCTTCTTTCTCTCCAAGTTTCAATGATTTTCCATACACATGAATTTCTCTTACAATGCATGTATCTTGATTAATTTCATCTCTATGTGCGTCAATGCTTGGTTTTCTTAATCTCAAAAATCCATAAATTGATTCATTTTTGTCTTCATATGACAAGAACATTTCTTTCCCTCCTGATGAATCATAATTAATTCTGTTTAGTTTTATGTCTCCTCCGTCTATTTTTTTGTTAGAAAGTCCTGCCTCTCTGCATCTGATACATTTGCATGAAAGTCCTTGCTTGGCTAAGTTTTGATGTACAATTTGTCTTAAATTCCCTGATTTTGGGCCTGCAATGATTTCTTTTGAGGAAATTTCTCTTTGCACTCTCATGATTCTGACCCATTTTGGAACATTCTTTTTAGCTTCTGTTAATACTTTGATCATATTTTCATCTGAATAAGGTGTGTATTTTCCTTGTTTGTATTCCTCATACAGTGGTGTGTTTTCAATAACTAGTGAGGGATAAATCTTCAACATGTCTGGACGTAGTTGTGAATCTGAAAATAATTTTTTAAAATCTTTAATGTCTCCTTCTGGTGTCATTGTAGGCAAGCCTGGCATCATATGTGCGACAATTTTATATCCTGCATCTTTTGAAATTTGAAATGACTCCAATACATCATTATAATTATGACCTCTATTGATTATTTTGTAAACTCGTTCTTGTAATGATTGAACTCCAATCTCTACTCTTGTAATTCCATATCCTAACATTAAATCCACATGCTCTTTTTTACAATAATCTGGTTTTGTTTCTATTGTGAATCCTACATTTCTAATCGACGCATGTTCGTTATTGGATTTTGCTTCTTCCAAGTCTTTTGAATTAGTTCCATTTAGTGCATCATAACATGATTTGATAAAATCTCTTTGATATTCTTTTGGCATAAATAGAAATGTCCCTCCAACAATCACAATCTCCATTTTAGATGGATCGTGTCCGAATGCAACTAATTTCTCAATCTTTGATGTGATTTGTAATTTAGGATCAAATTCATTTTCAATTGCATTTAATGATGATGGCTCCTTTCCTGTGTAACTGTTAGGGGAATTGAATTCAATTCCTCCTGGACAATATGTACAGCGACCATGTGGACATGCATATGGTTTTGGCATTAGTGCCACTACTGACACTCCTGATGCTGTTTTAGCTGGTTTTCTCAACAAAACTTTTTTTAATTTATTGAAATCCGCTCCTTTTGCCATTGATAATATTTCATAATTTCTAGGAATTCTTTCAAGTGCATATTTTGTACAAATTTTTATAATTTCTTCTTTTACTTGTTTTTTGCTAGGCTCCTGAATTGTTAAAAGATTTTGAGTAATTTCACCACATGCTTTAGATACGAGAGGATCTAGATTATTCATGAATACTAATATTCATTTGGACATAAATTCGTTAAATAATTTGGGATGTGAGTTGATCTGAAAAATTTTCTATATAATTCAAGATTTGTTGAGAATTTATTCTGGCTTTTGTTTTATACTTTTCTCTGATGTGCCATTGCCCCTTTTCTGTTCTTTTCTGTATTCCATTTTTAACCAGATTGGTGTAATGATGGTTGTAACTGCCACCATAATTACAATTGTAGAGTATACATCTGAATTAAGAATTCCAGCTGTTACTCCTACCCCTGCAACAATTAGTCCTACTTCTCCTCTTGAAATCATCCCGATCCCCACTCTCATTCCTTGTTTTTTGCTTTTCAAAAATAGCATTGCAGGCAATCCACATCCAAACAATTTTGTTACAATTGCAACTACGATTACCACTCCGCTTAACATCAAAATATTCAAATCAACTGCTCTTAGATCTACCTGTGCACCAATAATTGCAAAGAACAAAGGCGCAAAAATCAAACCTATTTTTCCAACATAATTTTCTATTTTTTCAAACACTTTGGTAGTTGACAAAGCCATTCCTACTGCAAATGCACCTACAATCGGTGAAAGCCCTATGGAACCTGCAAGTGCTGCCGCACCAAAGAATGATGCAGTAGCAATGCCCTCTACACTTCCTTTTGCCTTCCATAATCTTGGTGTGATAATTTTTGGGATTACGACAACTGCTACTACAAGCATTATTGCAAAGAATGCCAAGACTTGCAAAATTGTGATTACTACCTCTATAATGTCAATATTATCTACTCCTCCATCTGATCCTGCAATTGATGAAACCACTGACAATACTGCGATTGCTAAAATATCGTCCACTACTGCGGCTCCTATGATCAGTCTAGCTTCTGGTGTCTTTATTTTGCCAAATTCACTTAGAACTTGAATTGAAATTGCAATGCTTGTAGCTGTAAGTGCTGTTGCAATTAACATTGATTGCAACGCATCAAAACCAAATAGTCCGAACACCGCAAGACCTGCAAAGAATGGAACTACCACTCCTAATGCACCTACTGTAAATGATGCTTTTCCTCCTTTGAGAAATTCCTTTGGTGTCATCTCTAATCCTGCCATGAATAAAATTACAATTGCACCCATTTCTCCAAGTATTTTGATTTCATCATTAATCTGCAATAATTGCTTTCCATCAACTAGAAAAAATCCGCCTAATGCAAACGGACCTACAATCATTCCTGCCAATAATTCCCCTAATACAATTGGAAGTTTCAGTCTGAGAAAAAGCTCTGCCATTAGTTTAGCTGCAAAAAGAAGTATTCCTACCCCAATAATCGTTTCAATAAAATGGGCTTCGCTCATTTTTCTCTATTTGGTCTTAAGAAATCTGTCATATAAGGTGATGCTGAATTGAATATTATTTCGCTGTTGCCAAATTAAGCAGTTTAACTAAATGTTCTGAGTATAAATTGAAAGCAGAACTGGTTCAGATTCTATTTCCACAAATTGGTAAAACACAAATTTCGTAACTTAATTTGGATGAAAAATATAACAATTAAACTTCATTCTTTGCCCAAAATTTAACCCTAAACCTAATTTCTATCTGGATATAACAAAGATCTCTGATCTAATGATTGTAGTCAAAGAGTCTCAATGTGATTTAGATGTGCCCTAGAGGAGACTTGTCAATTTAGTTCAAGGCCCTCAACAGTTTAGGAGTGAGTTCGGCAGGATTAGAATGGATTTACTGATTATGTTGGATTATTCTGCATAGATTATGGTTCATAGACCAAAAATTATTTTGTAAGTATTGGTTTGCGAATTGACATTTACTGCTCATTGTTAAATGGAAATTTGTGGTTAAATACCCTGTTTTACAGATAGATTCTATTTTTGACTTAAGCAATTTTTGTAGAATTCACAAAAACCCCTTTTTTAGAAATCACCTGTCCTATTTCCTGGCTTTTGATCTTGTATTTTTTGAATATTGATCTAATTCGTGTTACTTCATTTTTTGGCGCCATCACACAAAATCCAACTCCCATGTTAAACGTCTTGTACATTTCTTCTGGCTTTACTCCCTGTTCTTCTATCAATTCCATGATTGGTGGTATTTTTGGCAGTGAGTCTATCTCAAAACCTATTTTTTTGAGTCGTAATAATTTGGTAAACGAGCCTCCTGTAATATGGGCCAAACCATTAACTTTGCATTTTTGAATGATTTCTAGAACTGGGTTTGTATATATCTCAGTAGGTTTTAGCAATGCATCTCCTATTGTTCCCACACCTTTGACTTTGTCTTTGACAGAATATTTTGCCAACAATGCTTTTCTTGCAAGTGAGTATCCGTTTGAATGGATGCCTGAACTGTTCACACCAATAATTACATCTCCTGTTTTTATTTTATTTCCAAGAACCATGTCTTTTTTTTCTAGTAATCCTACTACCATTCCTGCTAGATCAAATGCAAATCCTTTTCCCTCAATCACATCTGGCATTATGGCTGTTTCTCCTCCGACAATTGGCATTGCTGACTTCTTTGCACCTGCTACCAATCCTTCAACAATTTTTTTGAATATCTGCTGATCATTTTTGTTTGAAGCAATATAGTCTACAAATGATATCGGTGTTGCACCAATACATATTATGTCATTAACATTCATTGCAACGCAATCAATTCCTATGGTGTTGTATTTTTTCATCATGTTTGCAATCACCACTTTAGTTCCAACACCGTCTGTGTGTGTAGCTAAAAGCTTTCCACCCGGAATTTCTACAATTCCTGCGTAATGCCCAAACCCATGTGTCATCTTTGCTTTTTTCTGAAGATTGTGAGTTGATGCAATCAATTTACCTATTGCCTTTTGACTTTGTTTAATTTTAGAAATATCTACACCTGCTTTTTTGTATGTTAGGGTCATGATTTGATGCGCATCTGATATGAATAAAAGAATTTGCCTGTTAATTAGATCACATATACATTCCAGATATCTCTTCTCTGTGTTTTGCATATTTTTGAGATAATTCGCTGAATTCCGAATGAATTTTGTCTTTGTCTTTTTTAAGATCTGTTGTGTCTATTTTCATATCGTATAATCTGTTCAATGCTTCAATTAGAGTTGCTGCTGCTGCAGAGTCAGGTGCTTCTTTGTTTGCTTTTGCTAGTAGAGTCAATCCTTGAATTTCTCTTACTAAGCATTCATTCAATATGCCTCCTGGAATGCCTGTAATGAATCCTTGAGGGATCATACTGATGTCTTTATCAGCCATTGTTCTTATCAAATCTTCCTCAGCTGCACAATATGCTTTGTCATCATGTTCAGTGCTTGCAACTCCGTCTAAAATCACAATTTCTTTGGATCCTTTTTGTGCCGCCCAATCTAAAATTGATGAGACTAGTGTGTACAATCCTTTCATCTGTAATGTTATCTCGCAAATTATTGCACAAACTGTTCCTTCTTTGTTTGCATAAAATCTGAATGGATGGCGCAATCTTCCTTTCATGAACACTGTTGATGGCGGAAGATATTTTGATCTCATTACTGCTATTTCCTCCATTTCTAATTTTGTGATGATGTGGTTGATTGCAACAGGACCTACTAGACCTGCACCTACAAATCCTGCAAAAATTATTGGACTTTTTAATTCTCTTTTCTTAATTTCAAATACTTCGGCTTCTGGAAATTCTTTTTGCACAATTCATCTTGATTTGTTCTGTATAATTACTATACTTAATAATGAATTTGTGCACTTTTAATGGGTTTAGTATTCTGCATTAATTTTGTTGTAAAAATAGGGAAAATCTAGATTGAATTCTTTTTTTAATTATTTTCTAGATGTGGTGATCCCTTGACTTTTTAATTCCCTTTGTTGATAAAGAGATTCAACATAGTTCGTCCTTTGTCTGTTATCGTATAGATCATGTTTGCTCCTACTGGCTCTTTTTTGATAAAGTTGTAATCTACACACAGGTGTAGATAGTTTAGAAATGATTTTTTCATTCTAATCTTTGACTTTGAATACAAATCAGAGAATGTCATTGGAGTGCCTCTAAGCTGATACAGTAATTTTAACAGTGATAGGGTACTGTAGTCTTTTGTTTTTGCTCTTACTGCATCCAGAATTTGTTCATCTCTCTTTATGATGAAATCTCCAAACTGATCTGCCACTTCTAGTGGTACGTATGTTAATCTTGCTCGCATTATACCGTATTATACGGTACATTACCTTATTATTCTTTAACTTGAGTGTTGTTGATCTTTTTAGCTGATTTTTTTACACTTGGATTTTATGCCTGTTTTGATTTTTGAATGTCATTATGTTCTATTTTTAGTCCTGATGATGATCATTTCTCATAAATAGGCCTTTTTTTGGAAATTATTTGTGAAAAAGATAGAGGCAATAGTTAAGAGAAAAAATTTCCCTGTGATTAAAACTAATTTGAGTAAT
>JAOUAY010000124.1 GCA_029860565.1 Candidatus Nitrosopumilus sp. | reverse complement strand
TAGGTGATGGAAGTAAGATTAGAGGAGACATTAACGTATTTCTTGTTGGAGATCCTGGTACTGCAAAAAGTGAGATGCTAAAATTCTGTGCAAGAATTGCACCAAGAGGTTTGTACACCTCTGGTAGAGGTTCAACAGCTGCTGGACTTACAGCTGCTGTAGTCCGAGATAAAACAGGAATTATGATGTTAGAAGCTGGTGCAGTTGTACTTGGTGATCAAGGCCTTGTAAGTATAGATGAATTTGATAAGATGAAACCTGAAGACAGAAGTGCTTTGCACGAAGTTATGGAACAGCAATCCGCAAGTATTGCAAAAGGTGGTATTGTAGCCACATTAAATGCCAGAACTTCAATTTTGGCTGCGGCAAATCCAATGTATGGAAAATATGATCCTTTCAAAAATATTACAGAAAATGTCAATCTACCAATTCCGTTACTTACTAGATTTGACTTGATTTTTGTTGTTAGGGATATTCCTACAAAAGAAAGAGACGAATTAATTGCAAGACACATAATTCAGAGAAATACCAAACAAGGTACAGATAAAAAATCTGTCATTGAAGTTGATCTCCTAACAAAATATCTTTCGTATGCAAAACGCGGTGTTCCTGAATTGACAAAAGAGGCAGAAAAAAAAATTCTGGCCTACTATCTCCAGATGAGAAATGTAGAATCTGAGGAAATGATTACCGTTACTCCAAGACAATTAGAGGGAATTATCAGACTTTCTACTGCAAGGGCAAGAATACTGATGAAAGACAAGGTAGATGAAGAAGATGCTGAGCGTGCAATATTTCTAATTCAGAGTATGCTTCAGGATGCAGGAGTTGATGTCAATACTGGAAAAGTTGATCTTGGAGTGTTACAAGGAAAACCAAGAAGTGAGATTTCAAAGATGCAGTTGTTCATGGATGTTCTCAAAGGACTTGAGGGTGATAACAAGGTACCAGTAGATGAAAGAACATTTGTGCAAGAACTTGAAAAGAGTGAAAAATTCACAGAAGAAGAGGCTAGAAACTATATCCGAAGAATGCTCAGAGAAGCATCTATTTATGAATCAAAACCCGGTCACTATAACCGAGTATGAACATAGAGAGACTAGAACTTCCTGACACTGCAATTGATTTTCTAAAATCACAAGGTTTTGAAAAATTATATCCACCACAAGCAGATAGTGTAAAATCTGGATTACTTAACGGAAAAAGTATTCTAGTCTCTGCTCCGACTGCAAGTGGGAAGACTCTGATTGCAATGCTTGCAATGCTTAGTTATATTTCAAAGAATAAGGGTAAGGTGATTTACCTTAGTCCTCTACGAGCATTAGCTGCTGAAAAGTTTTCAGAATTTAAAAAATTAGAAAAAATTCCTCTCGGAAATAAAGTAAAAGTTGCAATATCAACAGGTGATTTTGAAAATATTGAAAAAAATTTAGAGAAAAGTAATGTATTGATTTTAACAAATGAAAAGATGGATTCTATTATTAGACATAGTGCTGAATGGGTCGACGAAATTGGACTGGTGATCTCTGATGAAGTGCACCTGATTGGAGATGAAAATAGGGGTCCAACACTTGAGATGATTCTGACACAGCTAAAACTATTGGATACAAAACCTCAGATTGTGGGTCTTAGTGCAACAATTACCAATTCTGATGAGATTGCAGATTGGCTTGGTTGCAAACTGGTAAAAAATGACTGGCGACCTGTTCCTCTCTCTGAAGGGGTATGTGACGGAGGTGAAGTCACAATGAGGGATGGTAAAACCTTTGAGGTTGAGCGTAGTCTCAGAGGAACTCCGATTGATCTAGGCGTGCAGTCCGTACAACAAGGGGGTCAGTCTTTGGTGTTTGCAGAAACTAGAGCTCGCTCCAAATCCCTTGCAACAAAAGCAGCTGATGTAATCTCTCTGATGTTAGAAAAAAAAGAAATTACTGAATTAGAAAAGACATCAAAAAAAATCCTATCTGAAAATGAACATACTGAATTGGTAAAAACTTTGGCATTACTTGTAAAAAAAGGAGTTGCTTTTCATCATGCTGGATTAAATCAAAAGTGTAGAGAAACGATAGAAACAGAATTTCGTAAAGGCAAGATCAAGCTATTATCATCTACTCCTACTTTAGCTGCCGGCGTAAATCTTCCTGCAAGAAGAGTTGTAATATCCAATGTAAATAGATACAATGCGAAAGTTGGAGCAAACAGGCCAATTAGCATTTTAGAATACAAACAACTTTGCGGAAGAGCTGGAAGACCACAATACGATGATTATGGAGAATCAATAATTGTTGGAAATGGAAATACAGAAGATCTAATAGAATATTACATTAATGGAGAGCCAGAACCAATTGTGTCAAAGATTACAGATGACAAATCTTTACGAACACACATACTAAGTGTAATAGTAACACATCCTGGAATAAAAAAAGAAGAAATTTTGGAATTCTTTTTACAAACATTGGGAGGATTACAATCAAGAAAACCAACAATAAAATTTGCAATTGACATTTCTCTGCGATTTCTTTCCAGTAAATATTTGATTATTAAAAAAGGTGAAAGATTTGCTGCTACTGAATTTGGAAAAAAGACATCAATGCTGTACATTGATCCTTTAACTGCAACATATTTTAGAGATTCAATTGAAAATGTATCTCAAGAAAGAAAACATACTTTTGGATTCTTACATTTAATTACAAACTGTGAAGAATTTTTCCCAAAATTCTCACTACGACAAAAAGACTATGAATTAGCCAGTTTGATGATAGAGAATAATTCTTCAGAATTATTAGAACCAATTTCAGAATATGATTGCTCAAGAAGCCTTTTGGCCTTACAATCTTGGCTTACTGAATCTACTGAATTATCTCTTTCTGATAGCCTTGGGATAGAATCTGGCGACATGCATAGGATGACTGAGAACGCAGATTGGCTAACATACTGCCTTAGAGAGATTTCAAAGCATGTTGAAAGGGCAGATTTACTTGAAGAACTAGATGATTTGAGAAAAAGAGTTGTTTATGGAATTAGAGAGGAATTACTTGACTTGGTTAAAATCAAAGGAATTGGGAGGGTTAGATCCAGAATTCTTTACAAACACGGGATAAAAAATCTTGATGATTTAGCAAAAATTCCAGTGAATAAATTAGCAGAAATTGATAAAATTGGTTCAACCATTGCCGATAACATAAAGACAGAGTTACGAAAGATTAGATAATTGATTGATTTACTAATTCCAGCAATAATTTCATGCACTATTGCATTTCTTGTTGTATTTGTAATGACTCCACCGTTAATCAAATTTTTAGAAAAAAGAAATCTTGCAGTAAAAGACATGAATAAAAAAGAAAATGTTATGGTGGTAAGGCCCGGAGGCCCCTCCATTATTGCAGGAATAATTGCATCAGAAATTGTTCTTTATGCGTTTTTACAAATGAATGAAATTCTTGCAATAATTATTACAACATCTGCAGCTTTCCTAATAGGATATGTTGATGATAGAAAAGTAATGGGAGGTTGGTTCAAACCTGTAGCCCTTGCAATTGCTGCAATTCCGATTATTGCACTTGGTGCATATAATACAGATCTTGCTTTTCCATTATTTGGAACAGTACAAATTCCGGTGTTATATCTTGCATTGATAATTTTCATGATTCCTATTACTGGAAATACCATTAACTCTATTGATGTTCTAAATGGTGTTGCCAGTGGCTTTATGGTAATTGCAAGTTTTTCATTATCCCTTTGTTTATTTATTGTACAAAATTATGAAATCTCAATAGTTAGTTTACCGCTTGGATTTGTTTCATTAGCTTTTTACAAATATCATAAAATTCCGAGCAAGATTTTTCCTGGAGATTCTGGAGCGTTAACATTAGGTGCAATGTATGGTGCAATTGCTATTGTAGGTGGTGTAGAGATCATTGCAGCAGTCGCATTGTTACCTGCAGTGATTAACTCCTTTTTATTCTTATCAAGTGTAAAGCAAATTGTAGAACACAGACAAATCAAGGGAAAACCCGTAGAACATACTAATAATTTCAGATTAAAGGCAACTGATGACAAAACTGCTCCTGTCACTTTGGTAAGGTTGATTCTTGCGGGAGGAGGGCCATTATCTGAAAAACAAGTTGGGTTTGTAATTTTTAAACTAGCTATATTTTCAGGAATTTTAGCAATAATTACTGCATTTATGATGGGTGTATCACTTTGAAGTCTGGTTTGTTTGGATTTTTGTTTGCAATGTGGATTTTGATACTTGT
>JAOUAY010000021.1 GCA_029860565.1 Candidatus Nitrosopumilus sp. | reverse complement strand
ATTATTGAACGTAAAACTAAACCAGATATGCCTAAATTGGATGTAAGGAATTCAGATGCCCTCAAAAGAGGATTTTCACCACGAAACCCCTCATCATAAATCATTTCAACTGAGCCCTGATTAGTCTCAACAAATGAAGTGATCAAAGAAAAGTTACCCAATTTTTCATCAGTTCTTTCAGTGTAAAGTCGTAGTTCAACTTTAGAAATTACAAAATTATCTTGAATAAAATTTCCAGAAGACAGTAAAACTTCAACCTCATCAGGAATTTTATCAACCCTTAGAGGGTCATGTAAATCAATTATGTTCATTTCATATTATTTCACAACGTTCCTAAATAAGTAATATTTTCTTGAAGAAATCCAATGTATTCTAAAAGAAACATTGCGATAGTATTATTTACTGAAAAATTGAATTTTTAAATTATGGATCCACACAACTTTCATGGCAAAGACATTCCCCACATAAAATTAGATCCAAAAATGACCATGGAAGACCTAGTAGATGTTTATGCAAGTTCGGGATATAACGGAAGACAACTTGGGGATGCAGCAAAACTTTATGCCAAAATGATCAAAGAGGATGCAACAATTTGTCTAACAATTTCCGGTGCAATGACACCAGTTGGGTTTGGAGGAATTGTCAAGACACTAATTGAAAGAGGGTTTGTGGATTGGATAGTTACAACAGGAGCTAACGTATATCATGAAGATCATTTTGCATGGGGACTGCCAGTCAAGCAAGGGAGTTTTGATGTGGACGACATGAAATTGTATGAAAATGAAATTGTCAGAATTAGAGATGTGTACATTAAATTTAATGAAACGTTAGAAGCGCAAGATGCATTAATTCAAAAAATGTTTGGAGATGATTTTCCGGACAAGCCATTTACCACAGCAGAATTTTGTAATTTGATGGGAAAAATAAGTAAAGAAAAAGCAAAACATCCTGAAAAAAGTTTTGTTACAGCAGCATATGATTATGATGTTCCAGTTTACATTTCAACGATAAAAGACTCATCATTGGCACTGAATTTGGCCGTTCATAGATTACAAAATAAAATATACAATCTTGACTTTGTCAAAGAAATTATTGAACAAGCAGCAATTGTATATGATTCAAAAAAATCAGGGATTTTAGAGTTAGGTGGCGGAGTACCAAAGAACACAGCTCAGCAAACAGGCCCACTTTTAGATCAAATTCTGAAAAGAGAAGATGGAGGGCAAGACTATATCATTCAGATTACAGATGCACGTCCAGATACTGGAGGATTATCAGGTGCAACACTGCAAGAAGGGAAAAGTTGGGGGAAAGTTCAGGATGCTCATGACGGAATGGTAACAGTTTATGTAGATGCAACAATTGCATTTCCAATTCTTGCATTATACGTCCTCAGTAATCAAAAGACAAGAAAACCAAAAAGATTGTACAAGAAATTAGGCAAATTATATGAAAAACTAAGTGAAGATTATTTTAAAAATCCCGATAACAAGAAAAAGAAATCAAAAAACAAAACTAAAACTTGTTAAATCGAGCACGTTCAAGATCCCTGTCATCTTTGGATTCTTTTTTGTATTCTTTGTAGTGTTCCTTGCAAAGAACGGTTTTTTTACCAGATGAATTTACACGAAGCCCAGTATTTTCAACTTTACTAGTGTTAAGAGAGCGAGTTCCATCTTGATCACAGCTATCAACATTGCATTTTGCGCCTTTTGCTATTATACCCATACAAGATTGTAGCCAAGATGTTATTTATACTTGAAAATATTTTTACAAAAAATTGAGGATTTAGAAAAGAGGAATTTACAAAGTCGGTTCATCGTTTATAAGAGGAATATTTTTTTCTAAATTTATGGGTGGAGCAAAGAAACCAACAGCTGGAAACAAAGACAAATCAGCAGGATCTAAAGACACAAAGAAAAAGAAAGACAAAGGTGAAGGCGGTCCAAAAAAGGCAGAGATTGTAGTGAAGGTAAATGAACAACAAGCAATGAGAATCATACAAAATTCCAAAGTTGTGACAGTTCAAGATCTTGCAAGACAAACAGGAGTTAAAATTTCTGCAGCAAATGCATTTCTAAAAGAATCAGCAAACAAAGGGATTGTAAAAAAAGTTGGCGGGTATTCAGGTCATCATCTATATCAAGTAGTTTCCTCATAGATACAAAACACATCCCCAGATTTAATATCGTTTAATGCATGGATATCCCCATTCAATTTTCCAATGGGAGTCATAGTTTTTGTAAATATAGCATCATTTAAGAAAAAACAGATACTTCCAGCAGAAGGCAAGAATGCAACATCACCTTTTTTGAATTCAGATCTGGATCTTTCAATTCCACCATCAACATGAGTTTCAAAATATGAAATACTTTTTCCCAATAGATGAGCATGTCCTTCTAATGGCAACGATCTCATTATAGCCCCAACAGTTCTTGGAGACAAATGACGTTTAAGATCACATAAGATTTTTGCTTTTCCTCGAATTTCCAAAACAAGTTGTTTTCTTGAGACTGATGATGTACTCATTTCGTACTTTAAACTGATTAGATTATATAACGTTTTAAGGAAAATTTGTTGTCTTGTCTAAGGTTAAAGAGTCTGAATTGTTAAAAGCTCCACAAACTGAAGAAGAAATTAGTGAAGACGTAATAGAAGAAAATGCTGGACTAAACAAAGCATTAGATACTTATCGAAAATTAATTGATAGAAAAGATCTAGTAGAACCATTAACAGAAAAAGAACAAAACAGTCTTGAAGAAAGAATCAAAGAAATAGAAAACAGAGAAGTTGTTGAGAAAATTGAGGAGCATGAGCCAGTAGAAATTCCTTGTGAAAAAGGCAAAATTACAATTGGGCCACCAACATTAACAAGATTTGAAAAAGCAAGAATAATGGGGGCAAGGGCACTACAATTATCATTAGGAGCACCACCATTCATTCCAATCCCAAAAAATGCAAGAATTTCATTGGATATTTCAATGGAAGAACTTGAACAGAGAGTCATCCCCATTACAATTAGAAGAGTACTACCAAATGGGGATTATCAAAATATACCAATAGATTATTTTGAAAAATGAATCATCGGTTGATAAAACTTAAAAGAACACAAAATTGCTAACTATTGAACAATGCTCATGGAAGAGACAACAAAGTCGCAGGGTCAAGAGCAGACCGAAATGTCTGATGAAGCCATAATACAAATTGGAAATTATCCCGTAATGGAATCAGCTATTGATGTGTTAACAATCCTAGGTAAAAAAAACAAAGTGATTCTTAAATCAAAGGGGAATTCAATTCCAAATGCTGTGGCAGTGGCAAACATCATAACAGAGAAAATGCTAAAAGGCAATTCTAAAGTTGAAAAAATCACCCTAGATACAGTAGCTGCTGCAGGTATAGGAGATATGACATCAACAATTGAAATTATTTTAAATAAAATTTAGTAAACGCTTCCAGGACCTTTTAGAAGCATGTTTTCACATTCTTTACATACTTGTTCATCAATGTTTGATTCTAAATTGTGATGTATCTCACAAATTAACAAACTTGATTTAATGTAGTTACAAAGTCCTATGAATTTTGAAAGACTAGATGGAGTATATGCCATATCTGAAGAAAGACTGTCAGTTAATTCATTAATCAAGATTGCAACTTGTTTTTCTGATAAAAGTTTAGCAATTAAAGATGGATCACCTCTTGTTCCACGAATGTAATTACTGATGGCTGCTTGAGTAACACCAAGCATTTTAGAAATCTCATCTTCTCTAATATCATGATCTTCTGCAAGTTTTTTGGCAAGAATAGCTCGTAATGCAGGAATTAAAGTTTTAGATTCAATTTCAGCAGGAAGCAGCATTAATCCACAAGATGCAGATAATGAATTTAAAGTTTGCAATAACATGCAGAGTTCATCCAAACAGTGCTTAGGCATAGCTATTTTAATTTCAAAACTATGTCAATAGTGTTGGAAGAATTTTCCAAGAATCTATACAGTGTTTTAGAAGAATCATGTAGCCTATCCAAATCAAATTTAATTTCACTGTCAGGGGGATTGGATAGCTCAATTATCGCATATTTTCTCAAGCAAAGAAAACCAAAAGCGGTGACAGTGATTGCAGATGATTTTGTTTCAACAGATTTGACATATTGTCAAATGATTTCAAAAGAAATGCAATTACCACTAACAATACATAATGTGAAAACGGATTCAATTCTTGAAGCAGTAGAAGAAACAATTAAGATTTTAAAAAACTTTAACGACATAGAAATTCGAAATAACGTTGTAATGTACCTGGCAATTAAATGGGCAAAAGACAATGGTGAAAAATCAATTATTACAGGGGATGGGGCTGATGAATTATTTGCAGGATACAATTTCCTTATAAATAAACCAGAAGAAGAATTAGAAAAAGAAATTAAAAGAGTTTGTTCAGTAATGCACTTTCCAACACAAAAAATAGGAAAAGCATTAGGAGTGAATGTAGAATCGCCATTTCTAAATGAAGAAGTAGTAAAACTAGCTAATGAGATTCCCGCAAATTTGAAAGTCAAAAACGAGAAGGGAAAAAGACATGGAAAGTGGATTATCCGCAAAACATTTGAAAAATACATCCCACAACAAATTGCATGGAGAGAAAAATCTCCAATGCAGGAGGGTTCAGGAACTTCAGGGTTAACTAATTTGTTTGAATCAATAATAGGGGAAGAAAAATTTGTTGAAAAAAAACTGACAGTTGAAAAAGAAGACGGAGTTGTAATTAGAAGTAGAGAATCCATGCACTATTACGAAATTTTTAAAAAATTATTTGGATCTCCTGTAGATGCCAATGTAGAAGAAATATGCCCATATTGTAAACACAATGTTGGAAAATCAAAATTTTGTAGAATGTGTGGGGCTTTTCCCATCTAGATATTTTTTTTGTACTTGCGAGGTTTTTTGAGAAAAATTCTCCTACATCCATCACAGCAAAAATAAACTTTTTTTCCATCATGATCATGAATTAATGCTAAATCTTTATCTAGTTCAATTCCACATACAGGATCTACTGGCACAGCCTTTTCACTTTGCAAATTCTATTTATACATTCAGCTATAGAGGTTTTAATGTTAATTAGATAAAAGCATTTTCTTGACATACCTCAAGAAATCAAACAATTAAGGATTAATTTCAGGTTTAATCAAGAATGAATTATTTTGAGGATTTGCTTTGGGAGCATACCATAATCAGTGTCAGGTTCAGATACGACATACAAAATATCATTATTAATTATGACACTAATTGCAAGTGCACGTTCACGAGAAGCCATTGCAAAATTTACTGGGCCAAGTTGCTTGTCAAACTCTTTTCTCATTTTGACACGCAATGCAAGTTCCATGAAAATCATTTCGTCATCTTTTTCGCTCTCCAAAGGTTCAACGCTTTCTTTCATCCCACCTGCCACCAAGCGTCCTCGCTCATTGATTACACCTGCAAATCGGATTTTAGGATCAATGGTATATATGGAATTACAAATTTTGGCATAATCATAGATTTTTCCAGACAAATTACTTAGTCATACTAAAAATCACTCATTTATTATCTTTCTACAAATTGCAGTCTAATAATCAAAATAGTTACGAGGTCAATGTCTTTACCAATGCAAGAAATTCAGATTCAGACATTGGAGGAATTTTCATAATTTCAAGATTTTCCAAAACATGTTCAGCAGATTTCTGGCCCACCAAAGGAGCTAAAACACCAGGAGATGAGCGAATAAATTGCAAAGCACGTAAAGACGGTTTTAGATTATTAAAATCAGGCATCGTTCCAGGAGTTAACAGTCTGCCTTGCATGAAAGGAACACTAGTGAATACACCAATCCCCAATCTCACAGCTGCCTCTAAAATGGAAATATTTTCAGTTCCAAATAATTGATTTTTTCCAAGTAATGCTTGATCATAGTTCATGTTGTAAGGCAACTGAATGAATCTGAATCCATGGTTTTCGCCTCCAATTTCTTTGGCCATATTTACTGTTTCTTCAAGTGAGAGATATTGTAAATTATCATTTGGAACTCTGAAACATTCCCAAGTGGCCATGCCATAAAATTTGATTTTACCCTCTTGACGTTTTTGCTCATACAGTTTAAAAACAGATTTCAGATTATCCAAGAATTTTTCTTTAGAGACATCCTTGATTTGTCCTTCAACAGCATTATGAAGATACATTAAATCAATACAGTCCAACCCCAAATTTTTTAAGCTACGATCCAGTTGATCAGAAAGATATGAAGCAGTCATGCAGTGGTAACCAGATGTGACATCGCCCTCTTCGATGATTCCTTTTTGAGAATATTCCTCTTTCACATATTCCCAGAAACCCAGTTGAACATCAGCATCATTTGTGACATATCCATTTTTAGAGCTGACAAATATTTGATCACGTGTAATTCTATCCTCTTGAATCAATTCCATGATGGCCTTACCTACAGAACGTTCTGCCTTTTGAGATCTATAATTTATTGCAGTATCAATTACATTTACCCCAGATAAGACAGACTGTTTTACAGCATTAGTTACTAATTCATCTGTTTTGGAATCAGCATCACCAAGGTAAGTTCCAATACCCACATTTGAGAGATACAGGCTTTGAAATTCTTTAAAATTGTCTTTATTTACACCTGAATTTTCAGTAAATTTCTTAGTTCCTTCAAAAGTTGCAAATCCAGATATCATGATGAATATCAGTAATTACTAAATTTATGTCTAAAGAACTACAGTCCTACCAACAAGCTAATTACAAACAATACACCGGTGATCCTACCAAACATCAAAGTCGAAGACATATGAGGCACAAGGCCTTCAACAGAGTCAAAATTTTTCTGCAACCCCATTCCAGATTTTATCATTAATGGAATACTCAAAAAAACAATTAAAGACATCATGGGAAATAGATTTAACCACACGCCAATCACTATTGCAAAATAAGACACCAGAGGAAAAATCCAGAACAACTTTACAGCATTTTCTCTCCCTGCTACAATCACCAAAGTTTTTCTGCCTTTAGATTTGTCAGCATCATAGTCTGGAAAAGATGCAATGAAAAGCACCAATGACGACAAAGAGCCAACAACAATGCCAGCAAGGATTGATTCCACAGATATTTCTCCAGATTGAATAAAAAAAGTTCCAATGACAATCATGCAACCCTTTACTGCAACAAAAAACTCCCCTAAACCAGAATCGACAATTTTTGTAGAGTAAAAATAAATCGATAGAATTGCAAATCCCAAGATGACTGCAATGGTTATACCATCAGTAATTACAAAATATCCTCCAATTATAGAACCAATAATTAAAAATGCGACTCCTGCACGATATACAGAAGATGGCCTGAGTAATCCCTCAGGCAATACACCAGTGCCACCACTCATCTTTGTTCTAGTCGTTTTAGTATCAATACCTCTTTTAAAATCCCAAAAATCATTTAGCAAATCCACACTTGCATGTAGTGCCATTACTCCAGCAAATGTCAAAATTGCATCAAAGGGTTCGATGGAAGAATTTTGCCACCAATTTAATGCCAATCCAACAGAGACTGCAATAACGGATGCAAGAAGAAATCTCACCCTGATTACTCTAAACCATACAGACAACATCAAGTGAAGTATCAGTTTTTCAGTATAATATTCATGAGTTTTATGTCTCAGGATATTGTTTATATGAAATTCAGATAAAATATGCCCATGATAATAGGTAAAATTTCAGAAAATGAGAAAAAAGTGGAATTTAGCATCAATATTCATTGTACTAATTGCGACAAACAGGTTCCAGGAGGATTAAAATCTGGAGAAAAATATTATCAAACTAAAGAGTTTGAAATAGAACTTGAAGAATTTCTGAAAAATTATCTTTGCGGTATTTGCAGAGATAAAAAAAGACGAAAAATATAGAGAATTACTTATTTTAGAACAACTTCACTATCAAAAAGAATTTAGCGTATGGATGAAGAATTACAAATTCATATAATGTGATTTCAAATTAAAAATCAATAAAATTGTTTAAAAACATCACTGTTGCCATAATTACTCCCACTCACACAAAAAAATCATTTGATCTGGGACTTGCTTTAGCAAAGAAACTCAATACCGAATTGTCTGTAATTGAATGTGTTTACAAGATTCAACCCAAGTTTTATTTTTTTGAAACAAAGTCAGATAAGAAAATTATGCAAGAACAGATTTCTAAACTCAAAGAGGAATTGAAAAAATGGAAAGAGATCGCGCAAAAAGAGGGTGTTAAAATCAATACCAAATTTGCTTTGACGGATTCAATTGCTCATTGGGTAATTGACTATGTCAAAGAACATAAAGTAGGCTTGTTGGTAGTGGATTATCCTAAACTTTCTATGATCGAGGCAAATCACTTTGATGACATCATTAACACTATTCATCATAAGGCACATTGCCATGTTCTTACTACGAAAAATTAACTGATGTGAATCTGTGTTTCTAGAATGTTTGTGGGTTTAAACTAAAATTCTTCTTTTGATGTATCCTTTTTTTTTAAATTCATGAATTTCCACGTGAGTGTTATATTGAATGCCTAAATTTTATCCCCATGCAAGTTGTACTGTGGATATAATTAAAGCGATGTAAAGTGCACTCACGTGGGCATATCAGTTTATTCAAATCTGATATGTGTAAAAAATATTGTTTTGTTGTTAATATATAAAGAAAATTAATGCATTAACTAATTGAATTATTATTTGTCTGAAAGAACATTTTCTTATTATGGAATCATTAATGAATGAAAGACTCACAAGGACAAGAGTTTAGCTTGGAGAATTAAGAATTAGATTTTAAGTCATCATACCATTCTGCTTTTACTAATCCTGTATTGATAGTTAATTTTTTTGGTTTTAGTTTGTTCAGAAGTGATAATGCCTTTTCTTTGTTCCCAGAACTCATTCCACTATCTTGAGAAATTATCTTAATGATGTCACCTATAATCTGACTATTGCTCCATAAATGATCCATAAATGCAACATCTAGGTCAAGAACACCTTCTCTCAATTCTAACATATCTAATTTAGTTTTTAGAATCATTTTTCGATTTATCAATGTCATTTTATCGTGATCACTTGCATCGTATATTTTGTAATCATTATTTTTTATTTTCTCATCAATGACCTCTTGCTTCTCTTTAACATGCTGAATTGTTTTCGCTATATTTTTCCTTAATTCTACTTCTTGTTCATCCAACAATTTCTTTGTGTTTCATGATTCCTGTTCTTTGTCCAACACATTCTGCTTTTTCCATCTTCCTAATTAGTTCTCTTTTGCCATACAATTTCTAAAAACAACAAATGCAGTATTTCGCATCCTTTCAACCCTTTGAGATATTTCAAGAATTTAATGGAGTACCAGGAGATTACATCAAGTCCTTTCTAATTTCTGATAGAGTAAACCTAAACAAATGGCAGGCAACACATAAGGCCAATCTATCCAATTTAGACTCATTTTTGGCCAGGCCAGGCATACATTACATCAATCCAGAGAACGGAAAGAGAGACCATACAGGTGCTACTACCTTTGAAAAGTCACTCATTGAATAAATTATCAGTTTTAATCAAAAATTCAACTTGTCTAAACTGTAATTATTCCATTTTCAACCATGAAAGTTATTCCTTTGATGAAATCACCATCTGAGACTAATCCTTGAGACCGCCAGTCAGCATTATTCTTAACCCATCCAGGAATCTCTTGAGAACCACCTGGAGTAGATGGTCTAAAAAACGGAACGAACAATTTTCTAATTCCTCTAATTAGTTTTTTATTCAAAAAAATTGTTTCAATAAAAATTAGAATACGTAATCTATCTGTTTCTTAAATTATTATTTTTGAAAATCATGTATTACTTTATTAGATGTTATAGAACAGAAACTGCAATTGAATAAATTATTTTTAGTATTGGTAATTACATCTGTTCTTGCTGTAGATGTTTTAGCTCAACAGGACAAATCCCATAGTCAAACTCCCAACTGGATAAGAAATACTGCAAGGTGGAGGTAAGAAAAGTTGGCAGAATTAGATCTTGGGATATTCATTGCTCAGACACTTGTAGCATTTGTTGTAGTTGGATTTATTTTATCTGGAATACGAATCATTAGACCAACCCATAGAGCTGCAATTGAGACACTTGGAAAATATACTCGATTTCAATCATCGGGAATTACATTTATCTTTCCAGGAATTCAAAGGATGTATTCTGTAAACATTACAGAACAGCTAGTTGATGTAATGCGACAAGAGGTAATCACCAAAGACAACTTGAACTGTACAGTTGATGCTCAGGTTTACTTTAAGGTAGGCGATACAGAAGGAGAACTCAAAAATGCATTATATCAGGTCAATGACTATACCAGACAAGTCGTCCAGCTTGCAAGAACCACTTTAAGAAATGTAATCGGAGACAATGTCTTCAAGGACGTAAACTCTCAGCGCGGAAAGCTTAACCAGCAAGTCTATGAGACAATGGAGAAAGAGACAGCAGACTGGGGAATCAACATTGTAAGGGTAGAACTCAAAGAGATAGAGCCTCCAGATGATGTTCAGCAGACCATGAACATGGTCATCAAGGCCGAAAATGACAAACAGTCAGCCATTGATTTTGCCAATGCACGTGAAACAAAGGCAGATGGTGAAAGAAGAGCCAGCATTAAGGAAGCTGAAGGAATCAAACAGGCTCTGATTTTGGAGGCAGAAGGAAAATCTCAGGCAATTGAAAGAGTAGCAGAAGCAACAGCCAAAGAAATCCAGCTTGTAAATGAATCAGCTGAAAAATACTTTGTTGGAAATGCAAAAGATCTCAAAAAATTAGAAGTGACTCAGGCAAGCCTTGAAAACAATTCCAAGGTTGTTCTTACAGAAAAGGGGGTATCGCCGACACTGGTTCTAAATGAAACAGATAAGACAATCATTCCAACTGCAACAAAGTCATCAAAAGAAAAAAGAGAAGATTGATCCAGTAAGATTATCCGTACCTAGTTTTCATTTTCTTTTTCTCCAAAATTTCTTGGACATATTGGATGATGAGTAAAAGAAATACATTCGAAATTACAAATTTTCATGGTTCTTGTATTTTGCAATTAAACGGTTGCATTAAAGGCACTTTATCGCAAACTATAGTATCGGTGTCATTTTGATATGAATACTTTATGTACGTTATAGGGCCATTTTCTTCTACGTATTGGTTAAACATGAGGCCAAAAGAAGTACCAAGAATAATTATTACAACTGATGAGAATATTATTAAATTTTTATAATTCACAATAATTCAAACTGAATTTGAGATGTTCATAAGGACTTCTAATCTTTTGCTCTTGATATTCATAGCACGTACATGTCAGGAATCTGAATCAATTGTTACGATCAGGTAATCTTTTGACAGAAAGTTTGATCGATGATGTTTATCACTTCTGTAATGTCGCTAAATTTTGTAAAGAAAGCGTAAAACACCAAGTAATAAAATACAAGATAAACGATTTATGAGAAATGTCTATAACCACGTGATCTTTCAGATAATTCATGGACTATTCCAAGTACCTGCATTGCCTGAATTGCCAAGAGTCAGGACTGTATTGTAGCAAGCACAGAATAGAGGTAGAGGCAGGCCTACGCAAGAGGGAATTAAACAAGGTACTGAAGATGAGTAACTACAAGTCTCCACAGTACTTTCATGCAATCAAGGGGTTGCTGGAATCATACGATGTATGGAATACAGTTGAGCCTAGAATAAGATAGAAATTCGACTAAAAACGGTTATTCTTACTATTGGTTTCCACACTTGTCACATACTGCCTCAGATGTATCCTCTGAAAGAACCACAGATACTCCAGACGTAAAACACCTGTTACACAGTCCAATCATATCACTATTCCCCATGATCATGACACGAACAGGAGCAGCTGACTCCGGATGCATGTTCCATCATGCAGTGGGCACATGGTGCAGCACTTGATTCAGTCAAGGATTAACAAATCATGCAAACATTACATAATTGATTTTATTGAAAAACAGTTATGGTTTTGTCAAAAGTTATCAAATGCCAACAATTACAGCTGTTTGAATTTTACAAATAATAAAATCATAAATTTGGATCTTAAGACCAACAACGATCAGTTACTTGGTGAGAGATCCAACTTGTCTATGTTTAATTTTTGGAACAATAGTATTTAGATCATTCTGAGGAATCATACTATTCTCTTTTAAGCAAATTCTACAAATTATAATTTAGTATTCATACGGTAGGAGTCATTATCTAACCGTTTAACCAACCGACCATGCTAACCGTCCAGGGATGGGCCAATTTTTGGCCATCCTTTTCAAATTAGCCTTTGTCAATTATCGATTAATGCAAATTTACTGAGGAATAAGATGAACGAATCATTCGTTTTCTTTTTATTCAAATTTTGTAAATACTAATCATGAGCAATCAAGATAATCAAAACAAATCAAGCAGTTGGGAAGAAGTACAAGGACTGTCCTAGATTTTTTACGAGGACTAGTAATGTTTGGGGTTTCTCAAACCCAAAAGATTCCAATTATAGATTTTCAAATAGGTCATGTAAAATTAATTTTGTAAGCATCATGCAAAAAGTAATAGAAAAAGATGAAAAAAAAGTTATTGTATGGATACTGGCTTTTTTGTTTGTGTTTTAGTCGGCTTTGCTTTTGGCAGTATAATTTCCAAAACACCATCTGCAAGTTTAGCCTTTACTTTTCCTGAAACCACATCTTCAGACATTGGCAATGTCCTATAGTATGAGACATTACTTCGCTCCTTTTTGAGATAGTTCTTTTTCTTTTCTTCTGATTCTTCCTTGTGCTCTGCTGAAATCTCCAGTGAATTGTCAGTCACATTTAGCTTGATGTCTTTTTTATTGACGCCTGGAACGTTCATCTTTATCCTGAACTGATTGCCTTCATCTATAACGTCACAAGATGCTTCTGGTATTTTGGGCATTGAAATAGATGGAAATGACGAGAATGCCTTTTCCATGTCTTTTCTCAGGTTTTCAATGGACTTGTCGATGTCCATCCAACTTGATGTCAAAAATG
>JAOUAY010000123.1 GCA_029860565.1 Candidatus Nitrosopumilus sp. | reverse complement strand
CATAATAGCATATGGAATAAATTTATAATTTGCAAGAACGTTTTCATATTCTAAAGAATCTGCAAATCCTTGGGTAAGACGCATCAAAATGTGAACTGCCACAAGTGCTACAGCTGCCAAAGCAGTCCCATAGTGAATTTTCATTATTGTGCTTTCTCTCATCTTATTCACCAAACATTACCGCTAAACCATACATTGTTGCAATTGCTGCAAGAATTATTGCAGAATAAATTCCTATTTTGTGTCTATAATTTTGGGATGCTGGATCATATGGATAATCTGGTCTTGCAGGTTTTCCTACACCAACTCCTCCATGTCCCAACATTACACGAACTCCATTTACAGTATGAAATACACACATTGCAATTACAATTGCTAAAAATATGTGTCCTCCGGTAGTTTGAGTTAGTTCAAGAAATTCATTCCAACCAACTTGTCCTCTTAAAATATTACTCGTTTCATAAATATGAGCTATAAAATACGCCAATAGTCCCAATCCGCTTAATCGCATTAACAAATATGCAACACGCTCAATCCCATAACGACTAGGATTGGCCATTCCTCCAATGCCTTCTTTACGTTCATCTTGAGGCATCTAGTATTTTCTCTCCACTGGCTGGTACTTGGTAATTGTGACAGGATAGGTTTTCATAATTGGTTCATTTGGATCATAGTAAGCAAGTGTATGATGTAAGAAGTTTGCATCATCACGTTTAGGATAATCTGTTCGTGCATGTGCACCACGTGATTCTTTTCTATTAATTGCACCAAGTAGTACAATTTCAGCTACTCTAAACATTGAATCAAGTTCCATGACATTTGCAAAGTTAGTATTGTATTCTTTGGCTTTATCATCAACATGCTTCCAAGTTTGTTGTTTTAGTTCACGGATTTTCTTTAGTCCTTCAACAAGATTTGTTTCATTTTTGTAGACATATGCTTTTTCATTCATTGTATCAGTAAGTTGTTGTCTAATTTCATATGGATTAACATTGCCATTTCCTCTAAAAATTCCATCATAGATTCTCTTCTCTTCAGCTGCCACTAGATGATGAGGCCAAGGATTTATAGATTTATTCTTTTGAATATACTCAATTGCTAATTCTCCTGTAATTTTACCCCAAACGATACATTCTGAGGTTGAATTTGCGCCTAAACGATTTGAGCCATGAACACTGTTACATGCAGCCTCACCTGCAGCCCAAACTCCTTGAATTTCAGTTGCACCGTCAATATCAGTATGAAGTCCTCCCATCATGTAATGACAAACAGGTCTGATATCTAGTAAATCCTTAGCAGGATCTTGACCTGAAAATTTGATTGAGATTTCTCTAATTCCACCTAATTTTTCTTTAATTTTTTCATCTCCAAGATGTCGTAAATCGAGTTTCATACAATCAACACCAGTTTCATGTTTGAATCCACGTCCTTCTTGAATTTCCGTCATAATTGATCTTGAAACAATATCACGTGGAGCTAATTCCATTTTACCAGCTGCATATGTTTTCATAAATCGTTCACCCTTATTGTTAAGAAGATAACCGCCTTCTCCTCTTGCTCCTTCTGTAATTAAAATTCCAGAAGGTAAGATTCCTGTCGGATGGAATTGTACAAATTCCATATCTTTGAGTGCCATACCAGCACGTAATCCCATATCCAATCCATCAGGAGTTGAAGAAAGTGCATAAGTTGAGAAGCTGTATAATCTTCCAGCACCGCCAGTTGCAATAATCAGAGCTTTTCCTTTGATTGTGTAAAATGTTCCAGAACCTAATTCAATTGCAGTAACTCCCATGAATCGTTTTCCATCATGAATAATTGATGTTACAAACCATTCGTTAAGATATTCAATATTTTCAAATTTTTGACATGTGTCATACAAAGTCTGCATTTCAAAGAAACCTACTTTATCAGATGCATATGTTGCCCTAGGAAAACTATAACCACCAAAGTTTCGTTGATCAATTCTACCATCATCTCTTCTAGACCATGGCATTCCCCAATGATCTAATTGATGAATTTCTTTTGGCATTTCAACACATAGTCTTTCTGCAACATCTTGGTCTGCAAGAAAATCACTTCCTTTGACAGTATCATAAACATGTGATTCAATCGTATCACCTTCATCTTCAAAGAGAACTGCTGCAGTTCCACCTTCTGCAGAAACAGAATGAGAACGCATCACTTGAACTTTAGAAACAACACCAATTTTGAGATTCGGTCCCTTTTTGGCAGCAGCTATTGCAGCCCTCAAACCTGCAAGGCCAGAACCACAGATAATTAGATCAAATTCTATAGAATCAACCATTTTTCAATCAAACTTTCTTGAGCGGTGTTAAATATGTAATAGTTATCAGGCATAATCTTAAATATTAAAATATATCACTAGTGATATAGATAGTAATGATTTCTGAATGGTTTCAAAGAGTAGGAAGCTCAGTTCCAAGAGGGTTTTCACGATATTTCATTTTAGAATTATTAAAAAAAACCCCACACACTGGAAAAGAGATAATCGATTATGCAGTAAAGCAAAGTAACGGAATTTGGAAACCGTCACCTGGATTGATCTATCCTTTGTTAGGTAGATTACTAGATGAGGGATTAATTGAGGAAACTCAAGATGGGAAATACCAATTAACAAAGAAAGGAAAAGATACAGCGTCGGATGTAGATAAGGTAAATGAAATTATTAAAAAGCAATTAGAGGTTTTGTTCAGACTAGGCAATGTAGGAAGATTTGTTGCCATAGATCTACTAGAAAAGATTTCAGTAATGGGCTCCATTTTAAGTTCTAATTTTTCTAATATGACTGATGATGAAACAAAAAAATACAGACAATTCTTAGAATCAGAGCTAAAAAAAGTTCAAGATAAAGACACAAAGAAGAAAGGCCAAGAAATTAAGATCGAGTAACCAAGAAATTATTTTAAGTTTTTTTAAAGAATTACTTATCAATTAAATTCAACACAAAGTGAATTAAAATCATAAATAATTCAGAGAAAGAACACAGTTATGAAAAATTTGAAAAGTATGTTAAAATCAAAAAAACCACTTGTGATTCCAGGTGTTTATGATGCATTAGGTGCAAAAATTGCTCAAAAAGTAGGATTTGATGCAATGTTCCAAACAGGTTATGGAACATCTGCAACATTATTTGGGATGCCAGATTATGGGTTTATCGGCTCTACAGAAACGGTAGATAATGCCAGAAGAATATGCAGAGCAGTGTCAGTACCCGTAATTATCGATGCAGATACAGGATATGGAAATGCATTGAGTGTATGGAAATTAGTGAAAGAATTAGAATCAGCAGGAGCAGGAGGTATTTTCCTAGAAGATCAAAAATGGCCTAAAAGATGTGGACACATGCAAGGAAAAGAAATAATTTCACAAGAAGAATATACAGAGAAATTATCAGCTGCAATCGATGCAAGAGAAAATAAAGATTTCATTATTGTTGCAAGAACAGATGCAAGGGCAACTGAAGGATTAGACGATGCAATTCAGCGTGGAAAACAAAATAGAGAAACAGGCGCAGATGCAATTTTTGTAGAAGCTCCAAGATCATTAGATGAAATGAAAAAGATAGGAAAAGAAATCAATGCACCATTAGTTGCAAATATGATTGAGGGAGGAGCTACACCATTGAGTTCAGCTGAAATATTGAATAAGATGGGATTTAAAATAATTCTCTATCCATTATCAGTCTTGTATGCCAATACATTTGCAACAATGAATATTCTAAAAGAGCTAAAAAAGACAGGAAATACTTCAAAATTTAAACAAAAGGTTGTAAACTTTGATCAATTCAATGATTTAGTTGAACTTCCCAAATTTAGAAAAATGGAACAGAAGTATGGAAAATCAAAAAGAGGATAAAATAAAAAGAATTCAAATAAAGTACGATTAGGACGTAACTCTCTTTATTTCAATTTCTATTGTTGAAACGTTTCTAGTTCTACCGTCTTGTGACTCTAGTGCTTCAGAGCCAATTCTAATTTCTCCGATAGAGTAGCCTGCATTTTCTGTTTTTCTTGCAATGATTTGAGCTACATCCACAGCACGACCTATGCTGAGTCCTCTAGCTTTGATGTTGACGGTTGGTAAGTTTGCCAATTGAATTAGCGCTGATGTCACATATGCCATCAATGGTTTCTTACCAATGAATACGGTGTCTCGAGTTTCATTTGACATGAATCAATTCCTATTTAACGATAATTTAAAGCTAAAAGAGTTATTTTGAATTAAATGAAAAGAATTTAAAAAATTTGAACT
>JAOUAY010000020.1 GCA_029860565.1 Candidatus Nitrosopumilus sp. | reverse complement strand
ATTTCCTGTTCATCATAAATCATGTATGGAGATGATTTTATGGTGTTTGATTCATAGGATCGAAAGTCTGAAATTAACTCACCAAATCTATTTAGAAAATTATTTGTTTCAAGATCATATTGCTCAATAGAATCAAAAACAAAATGGCATATCCAATCATAATCTCCACTTAATCTGCTAGAAAATGTACAGAATTGCGCATCAACAACATAGCTTGTCAATCTATCAATTAATTCAGGTGTGTCTTTTGAAAATTTAAATTTTAAAATTATGGTACGATTAATTTTTTCAGATAGAATGTTGGGATTCAAAATTGCAGAGTAACCTAGTATCACATTATTTTTTTCTAATTTCTGTAATCTATGTCTAATTCCTCTATCAGTAATATTATGTCCTAAGGCATCAAGTATCTTTTGTAATTCTTGTGAAGACATTCTTGCATTTTTACCTAGTTGTGATAGGATGATTCTATCTACTTCATCAACCAATTAATTTTATTAATTGAACAATCTAATATCCATTTCCAATCTGGACATTTTAAGATGAACTTTTGATTTTTAACCTATTATTCATGTCCAATCTGGACAATTTTCAATAAAAATTAGTCCAGCCAGCCTATGTACTATTTCTCATTATATTACATCATGACAACACAACAAGCACAAAACCAAACAACGGGAACCTACGGAATCTATGGAACCCACACCACAGAAGCATGTCCACTTTTTAATGAGGAGAACAAAAAATTGCTTCTACAGGTAGCATCTACCTTTGAACAAGATGCAAACGTAAAAGGAATCAAAATTATTTCAATGTATCATTCTGGTTTGGAACATACTTTTGAATGGATAGTTGAAGCACCTGGCGCACATGTAATTCAGGATCTAATGGTAGAGACTCAAGTTGCAAAATTTAATGCAACAAAAATTGTTCCATTAAGAACAACACAAAATGTAGTGGAGTATCTTCAAAACCAATAAAGTGATGAAAATGATGCAAACTCCTTCCTTTTTCTTTTTTAGAACAAAATCTAAAAATGCAAAATCCTCTACACTTCCACCTTACACTAAACGAGCATTTGTAGCTGTCACTGTAGCTACTCCTGTGGCTTTTAGTCTAAATTTGACATTAGATTTCATGGCATCCTTTATGCCTCTTTGGGGAGTAATAATGATCAATGCTATTGTAATCCCATCTTACATGACATTCATCATACCAAAAGTATCAAAATTACTTTCTTCTTGGTTAAACTCAATTCAAATATCTGGAGTGAATTAAGATGAATTTAATTCAAGTATACGGAAATCAAAAATTTCCTCGCTTAGTAATTGCTGGACTAGTTGGAACTTTGGCGTTTTACATTACAGCATTTATTGACATGGAAATTACTGGAATACCCCTAGACATTTCAGTTGTTTTAGGACAGTTGGTTGCTGGTGAAGATGAATCAGCCATAATCATTGGAAATATTTTCCATATTGCTAATGGGATAGACTTGACATTATTCTTTGGATATGTCTTCATTCCTATTTCAAGGAAAATTTTAAACAGTCGAATATGGTTGCATGGAATAATTTTTGGAGTGATGTGACTGTCACAGCTGTATGGTTTGGAATGCTTCCAGCTTTAGGATCTGGTGTTGCAGGATTAAATATCGCCCCTGAAGTTCCAGCAATGACTATGTCTAGACATATTGTCTTTGGTGCAGTAATTGGCATTTTATCCAAATCACTCTTTGAGGAAAGGAAATGACTGAATTAATCAAAAGTAAGGAATGTCCAAAGTGCGGTTCTGAAAAAATTCAATGTAAAGATGACAATTTCTCATGTAGTGATTGTGGATTATCTTTTAGCTGTTTTGGAGGTCAAAATGAATAAAATCCTCTATATGATAATCCCAGTTCTTGCATTTTCTATAATATTTGTAAATGCTTTTTTTGGTCATTTGATTTTTGCATCAGAAACTCAAGAGGTTGTTAACAAGTATTCAGTGTATGTTCATTTACTTTCTGAATGGCATAGTGAATCAAAAAATATTATTTTTGATGTAACAAATACTTGGCACAAATCAGATAAAATTAGTAATGTTAATCATGTCTTTGATGCAGAATTCAAAGAATATAATACAAATCAACTTCATGAAATTAATGACAAATCTTATGTTGAATTAAAACATGAATTTAGTGACTGTCAAGAAGAATGGCAACCAATGCTGTATAGAAAAGCTGTAGATACTATAAGACATGAGATAGAATATATTCAAGGACAACAGCTAAATACAGATCCTAGCGTTTCTGTATATCCAAATATCGATAACAAAAACTATGGTAATTCAGAACAACAATCAAAAATTAAAAATGGATATGTTCAGTTTTTCCCTATTTGTACATCAAAGAATACTACATCATATGATTATAGTGTAAAAACTGATAACAAAGATTTGGGTTTTGATGTATATTTTGTTTCATCATCTATTCAACGTGAACATTTTGTAAATTCCGAATTTGATTATTACACTGAATCTGGTTGCTATGGCCAAAACAAACAAAGCTACAGTGGGACTTGTAATAATATCAAAAAAGATAGTGGCCTACTAGTAATCTTTCCTGATAATCTCAAACCGTGGACTACAAAAGTTACAGTAAATCTTTATGAAAATGATTAGATTTTTCTAAAATTCTATTTTTTTTTCCAAATGAATTGATTGTAAATCAACTCTGGTCTAATTTGTCTAAATGATTGTGCACCACCTACATACCACTTTGTAAAGAATTCATACAAGTGCAATCTGAGAGACTGGATATACACAATTAATCCTTCAATCATCATAATTCCTAAGTTGCCTCCAATGATCATAGCCATTGCAGCACCTGATTCAACACCACCTAAAGATGAAAATGCATTGTTTACTGTCATCAGCAAAGCCGCATGCACAAGTAACATAATTCCAAGTCGAGCATAACTGATTGTGTGAGCTAGACTCTCTACTGTTTTGCCTAAGAGAACCTCCATTATGACGCTAGCAGGATCTGCTCCGTCTTCAGGATGTTTCTTTGCATGCATTACACCACCAACCATCATGATAACCATTGATGCAATTACGATGATAATTGAAATTCTTGTAATAATCCAAACCACTGCCCAATCACCAAGGAACATTGTAACCCAAGGAACTGCTTCTGTGTGAACTTTGGAATACATGTTCATAACATCATACTGTGAACCAATTGCACACATCATGATTACGACAATTCCTCCGTAGAGTGTAATGTTTGGAATTGCTTCAGTAAAGACTACCATCTTATGTCCGTCTTTTAGCAATCTAATTACACGTAGAGTCATTGCCCAAACCAAATGTACAATTCCGATGAATAATGAAACTTTGAGAATATTGATTACCTGATCAAATGTTAATTCTGCAACACTGAGAATTCCGACTATCCAACTTACTGAATGCAATGCCCCACCTGCTTCTAATAGTCCTTCAAATGGACCCATATGATCAAGATGGAAACCAAACGCTTCTCCTGCCGCCACACCCGCAATTGCTGCTGAGGCACCAGAAATTGCAATTAGCATTCCCCATCTAGATAGTTCACCTTGGCCCTTAAACTTGAACAATAAACCAAGTGCCATTAGTAATAATCCGTGACCCATATCTGCAAACATTAGTCCGTAGAAAATTGGCCACATTAGAGCAATCATTGGGGTTGGATCTGGTTCTCCAGCCTTTGGAATTCCTTGACTTTTTGTAATTACCTCAAAAGTTCTAACAAATTTTCCATTGTTAAATAATGTTGGAATTTCTTCTTTTAGTTTAGGATCAGTTATGTCTTCTACAACTGACATCCACTGTTTTGTTGAATCTGTAAATTTTGCTTCCATCTTCTTTGGAATAAAACCCTGAATTACTGCAAAGTTTTTAGTCCCGCCTGGTTTTCTCAAAGTTTCAAGTACATCTTTTGCAACTAACGCTTTTTCATGAAGTGATAAAATGTCTCTTCTGATTTTCTTTGTTAATCCTGCTAACTCTTTTTTAATTGAAGCTTGCTTTGCAGTTAGTTCCTTAATTTTTGATTCTGCAAGTGCATATGCCTCACTAGGAATTTGAGGAAAACCTTCTGGAATTTTAAACGTATTAGAATTAAAACTTCTTAGGACTTTGAGAACTTTTTCAGAATCTGCAGTACCAGAGATTACCAAAATTGCTGATTTTTCTTTACTTTCTAAATCATATTTGTAAATTGTAATTCCTTCTAGAGAACGACTTATTTCATCAAAGTCTGCAGAATTAATGACAAAGAGATTTGTAAAAAAGTATTTCATTAAACCAAATCCAGAAAGATCCATCTTCATCTTTTTGATTATCTCTAAGGTATCTTTGAGTGCCTTGTATTCTTCAATGGAAAGTCTAGTATTTGCTGCATCCTCTAATAATTTTGCGGGAGTATCAATAATAGAAGGAGCCTCTTTGATTAGTCCTTCTACCATATCTTCAATTTCATTAATCTCATAGTCTTTTTTCTTGATTACAGTTCCTTTGAATAAAATCTCCATAATTCCTACAGTAAGAGGAATACCCATTCCTTTGATGACGTCATCAATTGATTGATAGGTTTGTTGGGCTTTTAGTAGCAGATCATCAATTTCAGGAGTTACTAAATCACTAGATGAATCAATTTTGTGATACCATTCAAATTCAGTTAATCTTGAAACTGCTCTTGGAGACTCACTTCTTGGTAAAATTACAGTTCCTAGTTTTAGATCAGCGGTTCCCAAGACAAATTTTGGGTACTTTCATTGAGTTTAATATCTTTCTGATTTTCTTCCCAAACATTAAAATCTATTATAAGTCAACGGCACTCATTGGCATCTAATTCTGCATTAGAAAGTACGATTGATAAAATTCTAAAAGACACTGAACAAGGTATTTTGGCAAATATTAAGTCTGGATTAGACGATTCACAACAAAATTTGGATGCTGCTATTCCTAGATTGGAGAGTGAATATGATAAAATTATCTCAGATGGCAAAAAAGAGGCTGATAAGATCGAAAAACAGATCACAGGAAGTTCGGACATTGAAGCCAGAAATAAACAACTTATGGCATTAGAAGAAGCAGTTGACAAGGTATTTTCAACAGCATTGGATCAAATTGCAAATGCTGATCGTAGCGGTGATTATTCAAATCTCATTAAGACTTTGATTGGAGAAGCAACTCAAATTTTAGGTACGTCAGAAATTTTAATTTCTACAAATACAAAAGACAGGGATGTTGTCCAATCTGTATTATCTCAATTTACAGGAGCTGAATTATCATCTGAGACATTTGACTGTCTTGGAGGAATTATGGTAAAATCTAAAGATGGTACCATGACATTTGACAATACTCTTGATGCAAGAATTGAACGTTTGAAGCCTTTAATAAGGAAAGAAATTGCAGCAAAATTCGGAGTGGGAATTTAAAAATGGCAGCTCAAGGTAGAATTGTTTGGGTAAGTGGTCCAGCTGTAAGAGCAGACGGTATGTCTGATGCAAAAATGTATGAGACTGTAACTGTAGGAGATTCAAAATTAGTAGGTGAAGTTATTCGATTAACCGGTGATGTAGCATTTATTCAAGTATACGAATCAACAAGTGGATTAAAACCAGGTGAGCCTGTTGTAGGTACTGGAAATCCACTCAGTGTATTATTAGGTCCAGGAATTATTGGACAACTTTATGATGGAATTCAAAGACCACTAAGAGAACTATCTAAAGCATCTGGTTCATTCATTGGAAGGGGTATTACAACATCTGCTGTGGATATGACAAAAAAATACCACTTTGTTCCAACTGCAAGTAACGGAGATGAAGTTGCAGGAGGAAATATTATCGGAACTGTTCAAGAAACTGATCTTATTGAACACTCTATTATGATATCGCCAGATCATAAGGGTGGAAAACTTTCAAACCTTGTATCAGAAGGAGATTATGATTTAGAAACTGTACTAGCTACTACTGAGAAAGACGGACAATCTGTTGACATCAAAATGTATCACAAATGGCCTGTACGAAAACCACGTCCTTACAATAAGAGACACGATCCAACTGTTCCACTCTTAACTGGACAACGTGTTATTGACACATTCTTCCCAATTGCAAAGGGCGGAACTGGTTCAATTCCTGGAGCATTTGGAACGGGAAAGACTGTAACATTGCACCAAATTGCAAAATGGGCTGATTCTCAAGTTGTTGTTTACATTGGTTGTGGTGAAAGAGGAAATGAAATGACTGAAGTATTAGTTGAATTTCCACATCTTAAAGATCCACGTAGTGGAAAACCACTTATGGATAGAACTGTTCTTGTTGCAAATACAAGTAACATGCCAGTAGCAGCAAGAGAGGCAAGTATCTACACTGGTGTCACGATTGCAGAATATTATAGAGATATGGGTAAAGATGTTGTACTTGTAGCAGACTCTACAAGTAGATGGGCTGAATCACTTAGAGAAATGAGTGGTAGATTAGAAGAGATGCCTGCAGAAGAAGGTTATCCATCATATCTTGCATCTAGATTGGCAGAATTTTATGAAAGAGCAGGTCGTGTTCAGGCAGCTGGTAGTCCAGACCGTAACGGTTCAGTTACTTTGATTGGTGCTGTATCTCCATCTGGTGGTGACTTTACAGAACCAGTCACAACACACACAATGAGATTTATCAAAACTTTCTGGGCATTGGATGCAAAACTTGCATACTCTAGACATTATCCATCAATTAATTGGATGAACAGCTATTCTGGTTATCTTGCAGATATTGCAAAATGGTGGAGTGAAAACATTAGTGAAGATTGGTTTAAGATTAGAAGTGAAACTTATGGTATCTTACAAAGAGAGGATACACTAAAAGAAATTGTCAGACTCTTAGGTCCTGAAGCATTACCTGATGAAGAAAAATTAATTCTTGAAGTTGCAAGAATGGTTAAGATTGGTTTGTTACAACAAAACTCATTTGATGATGTTGATACTTATTGTAGTCCAGAAAAACAATTCAAATTGATGAAATTACTAGTTGACTTTTATCAAAAAGGACAACAAGCACTCAAAGAAGGTACGGCATTATCTGACATACGTGAACTAGGTGTAGTAAGCAGTTTACTTAAAGCAAGAATGGATATCAAAGATGATGAGATGCCAAAACTTGAACAATTAGATAAAGATATGCAAGAACAATTCAAATCAATTTCAGGAGTGAAGGTATCAAATTGACAGTAGAAGGCGGAGTTCAATACAGTAAGATTGCAGAAATCAAAGGCCCTCTAGTTGTTGTAGATGATGTTGATAATGCAGCTTTTGATGAACTAGTAGAAATTGAAACAACAGAGGGAGAAAGAAGATTAGGTAAAGTTCTCGAAGTAGGAAACGGTAAAGCAATTGTACAAGTTTTTGAAGGAACAACTGGATTATCAATTTCTGGAACCAGCGCAAAATTTGTAGGTAAAGTTATGGAGATGCCGGTATCAAAAGAGGTACTTGGCAGAGTATTTGATGGATTAGGAAGACCAAAAGATGGACTCCCAGATCCAATTGCTGATAAATTTGTAGATATCAACGGTGAACCAATGAATCCGGAACAGCGTGAGTATCCAAAAGATTTCATTCAAACCGGTGTATCTGTAATTGATGGATTAATGACTCTAGTTAGAGGTCAAAAACTTCCAATCTTTTCAGGTTCTGGTATGTCTCACAATCTTTTGGCAGCACAAATTGCAAGACAAGCAAGTGTTGTTGGAAAACAAGATGACTTTGCTGTGGTATTTGCAGCCATTGGTGTGCAATACAGTGAAGCAGAATATTTCAGACGAAGTCTTGAAGAGTCTGGTGCATTAAAGAGAAGTGTTCTATTTCTAAATACTGCAGATGATCCTGCAATTGAAAGAATCATTACTCCTCGTGTGGCATTAACTGTTGCAGAATATTTAGCATTTGACCTTGGAATGCACGTTCTAGTTGTAATTACTGATATGACAAACTATGCAGAGGCACTAAGAGAAATTAGTGCAGCAAGAGAAGAAGTTCCTGGAAGAAAAGGATATCCAGGTTATCTTTACACTGACCTTTCAACACTTTATGAAAGAGCAGGAAAACTTAATGGAAGAAAAGGTAGTGTTACACAAGTTCCAATTCTATCAATGCCCTCTGATGACATTACTCATCCAATCCCTGACCTTACTGGTTACATTACTGAGGGACAAATCGTAGTTGGTAGAGATTTATTCAGACAGGGAGTTTATCCACCAATCAATATTTTATCGAGTCTTAGTAGATTGATGAAAGACGGAATTGGTGAAGGAAGTACCCGGGATGATCACAGTGAAGTTTCTAACCAGGTTTATGATGCATATTCTAGATCACAAGAAGTAAGAGCACTGGCAGGTATTGTAGGTAAAGCGGGATTAACTGAAATTGACCTCAAATACTTGGAACTAGGTGATACTTTCGAAAACGAATTCCTTACACAAGCAACCGATGAAAACAGAACTATTGAAGAAACACTTGCTCTCATGTGGAAGATTGTATCAAAATTACCAAAGAATGAGATTACTAAAATCAAAGATAAGCACGTAGAAAAATATTACCAGGAAAAGTAACAGAATGTCATTTGGACAAAACGTTGCAGCAACAAAAATTGAACTTTTCAAATTTAAAAAATCCACTCAGGTTGCCGTGATGGTTCAGCAAATTTTGGATGATAAACGTAAAGTTCTCTTAAAAAATATTGAAGAAATGATTCAGGAAGCATCTAAAGCAAGAGGTGGAATTTGGGATCCTCTGCAAGACATTTACAAATCAGTTAACGAAGCATATTTGGCATTAGGAACAAATACTGTTGACTCTGTTGCAGAATCTACTCCTCCTGTAATGGAAGTAGATGTTCATGTTAGAAGAGTTGTTGATGTTAAAATCCCAGCACTTACTGTAACTGAAAAAGATACAAAATCAATGCCTTATGGATTTGCAGATACAAATTCTTCAATTGATAGAGCATCAAAACAAATCAAAGAATTGATGCCAAAAATTTGTAAAGCAGCGGAATATGAAAATTCTATTTTTAGTCTTGCAAAAGCATTAGAAAAGACACAAAAATTACTAAATGCCCTTGAAAATGTCATTATTCCTCAATATAAAGAAAATATTCGATTTATACTCTCTACTCTTGAAGAGAGAGAAAGAGAAGAATTCGCAAAGTTAAAAAAAGTGAAGGCAAAGATGGAAAGTAGAAAATAATATGGCAAAAGAAGAAATAAAAAAATTACTTGAAAATTCTAAGAAGGAATTAGACGGAGATTATGATAATTTCATAAAATCTATTCAAGACGATCTGACATCATTCAAAAAGAACACATTAGATCGAATTTGAGTCTACTACCTTATCATGATTTAAATATGGATATCGTGGAGCCTGATCGTAAATGAAAACTATCGTCATGTTACTTTTGGCAGCATCAGCAATTTCAATTCTAGGATCCACTGGAGTTGCATATGCTCAAGAAGATGGCGCATCTAGTGGCGACTCTATGAAACTCGTAGGTGCTGGCTTAGCATTTGGTATTGCAGCCGGTGGAGCAGGAATAGGTCTAGGTCAAGTAGGTGCAGCAGGTCTTGCAGTCATTAGTGAAAACCCAGCTTTACAATCCAAGGTATTCATCTTCGTAGGTATGGTAGAATCAATCGCAATCTACGGTATAGTTATGATGTTTATTATCTTAGGACAATAGTCCAAACAACATATTTTTCAAATTTTTAGATTTTTTTATTTAATTATATTTTAGCTGGTTTACATCCAAAATTCTTGCACAATATCTGCACTTGAGTACCATTCCTTCCTTATCAATTACATCCATTACTGATTCAATGTGTTCTGTACTGTTTGTAATGCAATCTGGATTTGAGCATCTAAAAATTCTATCTATCTCATTAGGTAATGATGCTCTTCTCTTCTCAACAAGCTTGTATTCTTTTATAATGTTGATTGTTGCTTTTGGTGCAATAACTGCTAGTTTGTTTGTATCATCATCTTTTAGAAATTTGTTTTCTACTTTGATGATGTCTTTTTTCTTAAATTTACCGCTTGGAACATTCAAAGCTATGGTGATCAGACTTCCATCTTCACCATCAATTCTTAACGCATTAAGCACTTGAAGGCCCTTACCTTCATCTATATGATCAATTACAGTGCCTTCTTTAATTCGTCGAACCATTAGGTTGGACTGTTCCATCAGAATACTTTGTATAGTCACCAGTATATATTATTGAAAGAATGAATGAGTTCTACCAAAAAGATATTATCTCAATTAAGGATTTTAGCAAAGATCAGCTTGAAGAAATCTTTGCCTCGACTGACAAAATTATGCAATTAAACTCCTCTGATAGAAGAGAAATTTGTAAAGGAAAAACATTGGGATATTTATTTTATGAGCCAAGTACAAGAACCCGTCTTAGCTTTGATTCGGCTATGGCATCCATTGGAGGAAACTCATTGGGAATTTCTGATATTTCATCTTCATCAACTCAAAAAGGCGAAAGTCTTTCTGACACTGTTCGGATAATGTCTATTTACTCTGATATTCTTGTTTTACGTCATACTTTGGACGGTTCAAGCAGATTCGCGTCTGAAATTTCTGAAAAACCTGTAATCAATGCAGGTAGTGGTACAGAAGAACATCCTACTCAAGCAATTCAAGATTTGTTTACAATCAAAAAAGAAAAGAAAAAGATTGATGGTCTTAAAATTGGAATAGTAGGTGATCTAAAGTACGGACGAACCGTTTATTCTTTATTGTATGGACTTGGAAACTATGATGTTGATGTTCGTTTAATTTCTCCAGAATCCTTACGAATAAGATCTGACTCAACTTATGAAATCAAGAAAAAGTTGGACTTTACTGAAACCACTGACATTGAAGAATACCTTGATGAACTTGATGTTCTTTATGTGACAAGAATTCAAAAGGAGCGATTCCCTGACGAAGAGGAATATCTCAAAGTTAAAGGAAGTTATGTTGTGGGATTGAATATGCTAAAAAGAATGAAGGATGATTCAATAATTCTACATCCTCTTCCAAGAATAGATGAAATTTCGTCTGATGTGGATAAAACAAAAAATGCCAAATACTTTGAGCAAGCTGAATATGGAAAGCATACACGTGCCGCCTTATTGGGCATGATTCTCAATGAGAACGGGTTTTAAATTTTAAAATATCCGTATTCCATATATCTAGAGACATCTCAATAAGATTAGTTGACAGAAACAAAAATTATTCCTATCTTTCCTTTAGACTTGGTTTTATTTCCAAGACAGGAGCTTCCACTTCGAATCTTTGAGCCTCGTTACAAACAATTAGTTGATGACTGCATGCTTGGAGATGGTCAGTTTGGTGTATGTTTGATTGACGAAAACAACTCTGTTAATGGTTGGGACTCTCCTAAAATGGTAGGAACCATTGCCAAAATTTCTAAATGTGAAGACGTTGAACTTGATGGTTTACAATTAAACATTGAAACAATAGGAAGAAATTCGTTTAAAATTAAAAAAATTATTCCACCATCAATTTCTCAACCTGTAAATTATGATCCACTTTCTGTAGAAGGCCATCAAGAAATATCTGATATTCATGAAAAAGTTGGGACAGAAGAAAAAATGTACATTCAAGCTGAAGTCGAAATGATTCCAGAAATTGATGAGAATATTTCATTTGAAAAGTGGAAAAGATTGGTTGAATTATGGAAAAAGAAAATTATTACACAATCTTTACCTCAAGTTGTTGAACCACATTCTTTAGATCATGTTTTGGAGCAATACTATCTGATTACTGAGACGCCAACAATTGATTACATTTATTCATTATCCGCAATTGGTGCAAAGGATCCAAATGAGCTTCAACCGATCTTGGAGGCAACAACTATGGATGATCTAATAAAAAATGTCGAAGAACTACTTACAGTGAAATAACCCAATGAAATAGAAACAATGACGATGTTAAAAAAACTTGGAATATTTGCATTAGTTACATGCTTGTTATTTCCAGCTAGCAGTGTTTTCGGACATGGATTTGGAATTGATACAATCTCTTCAATAGATGTTCAAGGAAAAAAATTATCCATTTCAGTAGAAATGCCGATGTATTTTGAAAATGATCAGGATCAAATTACTATTATTGCAACTGAAGATGAAACAAAAGAAAATGCAAAAAATGTGACATTTCTAATTGGTTTATTTCATAAAGACGAAATGATTTTTAGAAATTATTTCTTTGCTGAAGATGGTATTTTGCCAATTATAGTAATACCAACTCAAGATGATGAAATTACAATTCATGGTGAGCAAGACTCTTTGCTTGGAGCTTGGCATGGAACTGAATCTAATCCTATAGAAATTACAGGACCTTTGTTTGATTCAGGTGGTTTGTATAATTTTGAAATTGAAATAAGAACTATAGATGAACCTACAAACATCATAGAAAATTCTGGTGTTTACAATGCTGATTTGAGTTTGATTGAAATTGTATCTTTCATTCAAAAAGATTCTGAAAACAATGATGTGGAATTTCGTTCAAAGTCATATTTTGATTCAATTTCTAATTTCAAGTATGATTTTGAGACCAAACAGGTTACATTTGAAATGCCATTTGACTGGAATGAAAAACAAATGTCTCATGTATCTGTAGTTCATGTAGAAACGCATTTTCCAAAAGATTTTGTAGAATTTTTGTCTCCTAGTTATTCTGGATATGTAAATGGAATTGAATTATTTAATTCCTCAATATCAGTTGATGACTATACCGAAGATGATGAAAGAATAGTTCATCTTGTTTTGTTACAAGATCATTTACGATATTTAAAAAATGAAATGAAAAAATCTGAGGAACCAATACCTGATAATATTATATTTACATTGTCTGCTAGTGATGATATAGCATTTCCTTTAGAGGCATACACAAAAAGTGAGGACTTTAAAGTAAATCTTTCATGGGATCCTTTAGATATAGAACCTGGAGTTGATACAAATTTCATTTTTACTATTAGAGATGGAAGAACAAATGAACCTCTGAGAAGCTCTGATTATACATTTGTTATTATTCAAAACGGAAA
>JAOUAY010000122.1 GCA_029860565.1 Candidatus Nitrosopumilus sp. | reverse complement strand
TTTCATTTTACTAATGCTAATTACAGTTTCCTTAGACAGGCCTTTCTTGCTAAGGTGGACATACATTTCTGTAGAGTCTTTAAAATCATATTTTGAATAATCCATATCTAGATTTTCAGTTGTCATGCTTGCCATAACCCCGTTATATTATAAATACATGAGGAAAAATAGGCACAGCTAAATAGCTTTAGCTAAAGCCCAGAGTTAAGCTAAAGAGATCATCATGAGAGTTTAATTAATTGCAAATATATCAAATATGCATTGGCAGACATTACAACCATTAGAATTACAAAGTCCACACATAAGGAAATTCTCAAAATAATGGGACAGATTCAGGCTAGGACTGGAGAGATTCCAACCCTTGATGATGCTTTACAAGAGATGTTAAGTAATTACAAAAAGAAAAATAGAAAATAGCATAGTTTAAAAAAATCAGCAAAATTGGACATGGAAGTTGTTATAATTAAAGAGCATTGTTGAGTGAAAAAATTGTATAATAATAATAGTAAAAAATTTAGTTAAACAATAAGCATGATATTCACTAAAGACGATCTAGATCCAACAACGGTACAAACCATTCATTGTTCTACTTGTTCTACTTGTTTAGTTCTAGAATTAAGTAAATTTGAACAAATAATAGAAGACATAGAAATAAAGATTGAACAATTACCAATATTGATTTGTCCTTCCTGCGATAAGAAATATCTACCACAAGAAACTCGTTTGTTTCTTAAATGGGTTGTAAAAGAAGGTAAGAAAAAATCTGAAACTAAATTCTACTCTCCAAAACATTCCTTAGATAAACGATATAATTTTTGTGAAAATGTAAATTTTCTTTATGAAGCTACTGATTATAATTACATTCCAGGATTGATGAGGCCTTGGAATGATGGAGCATTAACTCCCGTATTTTTCAAAAAGACAGTGTTACAAAAATTTCTAAGCGATGATGACTATACAGTCACATTAGGTTCAAACACTTATGGGACAATCTATCATCCACATGGTTACATTTCATTTGGAATTAATCGAAATAGAAAAGTTATTGCATGGTTGAAGGATTTGGATAAATTACCTATAGAAGAACAACACTACTTCAGATCCTTTAATGTAAAATCTGATCATGATATTTGTTCACAATTTTATGATGCACAAATCGAAGTAAAATGGCCTGTACACTCACAAGAAAGACTGTTGTTGATGAAAAAAGAGGAATTTGAAAAAGGATGTAAGCAATATTTTCAACTCAAAATATCTCGTTATTCAGATGACATAGATGAAATCTTAGAAAAAATTCAAAGACCAGTACTGTGGAATGAAAAAAATGTGATGTTTGTCATAAATTCACTTAATAAGATAACCACAGAGTCATTTAATTCAATACGAATTAAAGAAGAAATTAAAAAATTAGATTCAAACTTTAAAACTAATGGTCTTGGGAGTTTGAAATTACTTCAAAAATTAATTCAATTAAAGTTTCCAGAATTAAATGCAGAAGAAATTATGAAACCATTCTTTGTTTTAAATGACTTCAGATTAGTATTAGATCACAGAATAGATAATCCTAAAAAAATCTTAGATTCATGCTATAGAAGAATGGGCATTAGTGAGAATAAAAATCTGGAAACACTGTATGATGCATTATTCAAAGAAATTACAGATTCTTTTACACAATTAAATGGAAAATTTAGCTAATGCTAAATAGCTAAATGTTAGATATGAATGATATTTTCGAAGTTGGGATTTAGATTCTTTTTCTAATCCCAATAACTGCTATTGTAGGAATCCCAACATACATTCCAACATTGAGTAATATCAAACTGATGCCATATCCTAAGACCTCTTGATCAGAGGACATGTCCACATGATTCAGTATTGACAAACTTGAAATCATCGGAGTAATTGTAATCCTTATCATTTCTCGAAATACAGGATTTTCACGCTCATAATCTGCTATGATTGGTGAGAATGAATAGTAGACTTTGTTGAAATTACTGATAAATGTTTTACCTGATTCTGTTTGCAGTAGGATATTGTTTCTAAGTTCCCGTAGTTGTTGTACTTGTGGTGTCAGTTCTGAGCCATATGTTGCAGTTGCAATCAAACAACCCCCACCACCTTCATCAATTACTACATCATTAACCAAAGTACCTCCTATGTTTGATTCTGGAATGCATTGGCCGTCTTGTTCTTTGGTCCCAATTCCACAGATTAATTCAGTTTGTTGTAGCGATTTTTCATCAAGCTCTTTTTGCTGTTGTATAATCTCTTGTGGAATTTCCTCAATTACTGCAGGTTTAATGTCAATGATTCCAGAATCTGCTTCATCTGCACTTTCATTGATTTCCAATTCTGCATAGATTCTACTTTGCTCTACCAGTTTTTCATATTTGTCATTTCCTGAATAAGTCCACAAAGGATCTTGGTACAAACTAGCGCAGATTCTTGATTCTATGGAATGCTTGTGATGTTCAAAAAAATCAACTCCCATGAACTGATACAATTGATAATTTTCCTCACACCATTCGATTCCATTTTCAGTCAATCCCCCATTTGCAAAGAATGCAGTAGCGGCATATGCTGATGTCATGGTCAATGTACCAATTAAAATTAGCAGAATAAAAAATAAAATCTTCAAGATATTCCATTTGTTTAGATTTATCAATAAAGTATTACTGTTGTTTAAACTATCTATGATTCACAACCAATCCCATCTTTGTCACCATCAATCTATGTGGATCTGGCTGCAAAACTGTGAATCTTTTGTAAGGAATATCACCACAATCCAAGTCAGGATGATTTGGTGCGATACAAAAATCAGGATATGAGGAATCACATTCATCACTTTTTGCTTTGGAAAGATCAGGTTTTGCACAACCATATTCTTGTGCCCATGATTCGTCAGTAAACTCACTTGTAAAACAATACTGTGGTAAAATTTCAGCATGACCATTTCTTAACAACATTTCATTTAGGATACCTGTTTCACAATACACTTTGCCTAACATTCTATCATAATCATCATAAGGTTGTCTATCATCTTGATCAACTATGATTTGACTACCAAGAGGACATGACATTGAAGTGAATGATGTTGCCTGTGTAAATCCTGGCTCTCCTTTTTCAGGAGTGTTAACTAGAGACAATCGAATCTTGTAAGAATCAGCATAAATTGTATCACCATCAATGATTTTACTAACATTTAGTACAAGGCATTCCTTGTTACCTAAACAAGTCACATCAATGTCATCCTGAATTGATACATTTCTTCTCTCTATACTACAACCATTATCCCATAATCCTCCTCTTGATAAACAATCAATCTTTTCTTTATTCTCATCAGGTAATGGTACTCCTGTAAAACCAGTTCTATCATCCTGCCAAGTTTCTGAAGGTATTGATGCAAAGATGGTAATTGCTCCAACAATTCCTACAATTACAATTCCAATTATTATTGTAATAATTATTACAGGTTTCATCTAATCTCATACTTTGCTAAAAGTAATAAAATGATCAATAATTTTGAATCTGAAAGCCCTGTTTTAGATATAAGATTGGAGTTTAGATAATCTAACATAGCTTCAGATTATCAAAGTCTGGTTCGATAGGATTAGAAGATTTTTTGTGATTATATTTGTACCAATATGCATGAAAAATCTGTAGTTAACACTTGCATTTACTGTCTCTATTTAACTTGGGATTACAAATTTTACAATCAAGTAAACATTTGTCTTCAGGGCAATAATCACAAAACTGTTTTTTCTTTGATTTCAATTATTCATCATTGGAAAAGTAATTATTCTTGTACATTACTAAAGTTAACTTTGCATTCAGTGTTTAGTCCTCTAATCATATAGAAGTAAGTTACGACCAAAATTCCAATAGAGAGTAACCGTAAAGGAATCTCATAATTTGCTAAAAATGCAGTGGCAGCACCGCCAACTGCTCCAAAGATAGAGATAACTGCAAATCCAATAGAACCGCAACTACATGCTCCAGCACTTGCTCCAATTATTGAGCCAATTACTCCAGAGCTCATCTTTTTCTTGCTGGACTTTAGAATTTGGATTCGATATATCCCCATACTCAGGACCAATCCAGTAAGGGCACAAACTATAACGACCAAAGAGAAGCCAAATGCAGAGTAATCTGGAATAAACAGAATAAACCTAGGTTGAAAGAATAAGAACTCTGCTATGTAGGATAATGGGATAAACATTGCAGTAAATATTGCAGCTGATAAAGCAATGTATTTGTGATTTGAAAAAACTAGTTTTAGTGCAAGCTTGTGCAA
>JAOUAY010000121.1 GCA_029860565.1 Candidatus Nitrosopumilus sp. | reverse complement strand
GATGAATCAACTCCATCAGCAATTTCACTTAAAGCAGAAATAGCTAAAACTTATCCAAACGTATCTTCACTAAAAGAGGATGAACCTCTATTAGCTATGGAACCAATTGATGTGGCAATTTCTAAAGCTCAATATCTTTTCTTTACTCCAAGAATTAGAAAAACAGGACAAGATATTAAAACTGAAATTCATTCTAAATTTAAAGATGCAACAACATCACTAAAAAAAAATAGTTCTGTAATTTTTACTCTTCCAACAGGATTTGGAGGTAACAATGAAAACATTTCATTATTAGAACATGTAACAGGTCTTGAAACAGGAAAGCATATTTCTTATTATTATTATCCATTAGAAGATCTTAAAGAAGAACCAAAAATCATTGGCTCTTTTAATGGAAAAGAAGATCCTGTATTATCTGAATTACTTACAGTAGGTAAAAAGAAGAAAAAATTTGTAGCTATTTCGTCATCAGAACATTTTCATGCTATAGATATACTCTCTAGATTTTCTAGTTTGTGTAGTGTTTTAGAAGTTTGTAAATATGCTCAAGACGAAATAACAAAAAATGATCTTTCTTCAGATGATTTTCAGGAAATATTTCTTGATAATATGGTTAGTGGATTATTTGATTTAAAATCTTTAGGCTCATCTTTTGAGGGAGCTAATTCTCTCATGTATTTAATTAATGGAAGTGTTAAAGGAATTGATGGATACATAAAACGATTAATTGATGAAATTCGTTTAACATTAAAGAAAAATGATCTAAAGGCAAGTAGAACCAAAATTGCATTATATTGGACACTTGATCAACATGCAATGCGTGGAGACAAAATTGAAATGCTTCAAAATTTGACATCACGATTACGTGATTATATAGGTGATGTTGAAGCTTATGAAGATCTAAATTTTGATCTATTTCATAATGATAAAACTACGATTGTTGTAGCATGTTCAAAATCTGATTTTGATAATATTGAAAAAAATAAACAAGATTCTGATTTGATAATAGTCAAAGCTAATCCTTTATGTGAAACAATTCAAAATAGTATAAATTAGCTAAATTGCTATTTCTGTTGAATTGTCAAATGAAACTAATTCAAATGAAATACCAGTTAATATAATATCTGAAGATAAAACTGAATTTGATTCTTCTTCAAAAGAATCTGAATCTTTAGAAATTGACACTGAAGATATATCAAAATTATTGGATTTAGAAAAACAAAAATCATCTGAATATGAAGAAAAATTAAAACTTGCATTAGCAGACTTTCAAAATCTTAATAGAAAAACTCAAACTGATATACAAAATGGCATTAATACAAAAATCAATGAATTTGCATTAGATTTTTTAAAAATTTATGATGACTTCATTCGAGCAAAAGAAGTTTTTTCTGAAAGCAAGATTAATTCAGAAGGATTGGATTCTATTTTAAAAAATATGGACTCTTTATTGAAAAAATATAATATCATTCCAATCGATGCATTAGGGGAAATTTTTGACCCAAATTTCCATGAAGCCATATCCATTATCACTGATCCTGATTTGGATGATAATACAATCACAAAAGAGATTCGGAAAGGATATATTTCTCATGAGAGAGTTATAAGACCGACACTAGTGGAAATTTCAAAGAAAGGATGATGATGATATATGGTTAAAATTATTGGGATTGATTTAGGAACGAGTAATTCTGCAGCTGCAGTAGTTATGGGGGGAAAACCAACAATTATTCCCGCAGCTGAAGGTGCTACTGTGGGTGGAAAAGCATTTCCATCAGTTGTAGCATTTTCTAAAGATGGTGAACTTTTAGTTGGTGAACCTGCACGAAGACAATCTGTAACAAATCCTGATAGAACCATTTTTGCTGCTAAGAGAAAAATGGGCTCTGATCATATTTTTAAAATTCTAGATAAAGAATACAAACCTCAACAAATCTCATCATTTATCCTTCAAAAAATTAAAAAAGATGCTGAAGCTTTCATTGGTGAACCTGTACAAAAAGCAGTAATTACTGTTCCTGCATATTTTGATGATAATCAACGTCAAGCAACTAAAGATGCTGGGACAATTGCAGGACTTGATGTTGTTCGAATTATTAATGAACCAACAGCTGCATCTTTGGCATTCGGATTAGACAAAGCTAAAGAAGACATGAAAATTCTTGTATTTGATTTTGGTGGGGGAACATTAGATGTTACCATAATGGAAATGGGTGGTGGTGTCTTTGAAGTTCTTAGTACATCTGGTGATACTCAGTTGGGTGGTACAGATATGGATAAAGTTCTAATTGATTACATTGTAGATGAATTTAAGAAAAAAGAAGGTGTTGATCTTTCTCAAGATTCAACTGCAATGACAAGAATTAGAGAAGCCTCTGAAAAAGCAAAAATTGAATTGTCAACTGTTATGGAAACAGATGTTAATTTACCTTTTATTGCACATGATCCATCAGCAGGTGCTAAAAATCTTGAATTAAGAATAACTCGTTCAAAATTAGATGATTTGATAAAACCTATTGTTGATCGTTGCAAACCTTCAATACTAAAAGCATTAGAAGATGCAAAACTTTCAAATTCTGATATTAATAAAATTGTAATGGTTGGTGGACCAACAAGAATTCCGTTAGTTAAGAAATTTGTAAGCGAAATTGTTGGTCAAGAATCTGAATCAGGGGTTGATCCTATGGAGGCAGTAGCAATGGGAGCAGCAATTCAAGCAGGAATTATCGCTGGAGATGTTAGTAGTGACATAGTTTTGCTTGATGTAACTCCTCTTACATTAGGAATTGAAACTTTGGGCGGAGTCAGAGAGCCATTAATTGAAAGAAACACTACAATTCCAACTTCAAAGAGTAAAGTTTTCACAACTGCAGCTGATAACCAAACAGCCGTTACTATTCATATTGTTCAAGGTGAACGACCAATGGCAACTGATAATGTATCATTGGGAAGCTTTAATCTTACAGATTTACCACCAGCCCCAAGAGGAATTCCTCAAATTGAAGTAAAATTTGACATTGATGCAAATGGAATAATTAATGTTACAGCAAAAGATCTTGGAACACAAAAAGAAGCAAAAATTACTATTGAATCTACATCAAAATTGTCTAAAGAAGAAATTGAAAAATTAAAAGAAGATGCAGAGAAATTCTCTGATGAAGACAAAAAGAAGATAGAGAAGATTGATCTTAAAAATGAAGCAGAGAGCTATATTTACACCACTGAAAAATTAGTAAATCATGATCTAAAAGATAAAATTTCTCAAGAACAGGGAATCAAAATCACTGATGCTGTTAAAGAAGTTAAAGAAGTTCTAGACAGAGAACCAGTTGAATTAAAACCTAAACTTGAAGCATTACAAACATTGGTTAACGAAGTAACAACAGAACTTTACAAAAATGCTTCACCTCCACCAGGTGCTGAAGGACAACCAGGTGCTGAAGGACAACCAGGTGCTGAAGGACAACCAGGTGCTGAAGGACAACCAGGTGCTGAAGGACAACCAGGTGCTGAAGGACAACCAAATGAATCATCTTCAACTGGTGAAACAAAAACTAACTAGTTTCTAATTCAATCATTTATACGGTAATTATCATAAAGGAATAATTCATGGCTGCAAAACGTGACTATTATGAGGTTTTAGGAGTTACTAAAACATCTTCACAAGATGAAATTAAACAACAGTATAGGAAATTAGCATTAAAATTTCATCCTGATCGTAACAAATCTTCAGAAGCTGGAGAACATTTTAAAGAAATTTCTGAAGCATATGCAGTTATTTCAGATCCTGAAAAAAAACAAGTCTATGATCAACATGGTCATGCAGGTGTAGATGGTAGATACTCAAATGAAGATATTTTCCAAGGAACACAAGGAGCAGGATTTGATTCAGTTTTTGAATCAATTTTTGGTCGTGGAGGGGGAGCAGGATTTGGATTTAATCAGCAACGTGGATCTGATCTTCTTTATGAAACTTCTGTAACTTTAGAGGATGTTTTACATGGAAAAAAAATGGAAATTAAATTACAAAAACAAATTCAATGTGATATTTGTAATGGTTCTGGTGCTAAACCGGGTACTAACAAGAAAACATGTGGAACATGTAATGGTCAAGGACAAGTTAGACAAACCCGTAATATGGGATTTGCTTCATTTGTCACTGCTGCACCATGTTCTTCCTGTAGGGGTCAAGGATCTATAATTGAAACCCCTTGCGGTGAATGCAAAGGACAGGGAAAGAAAAAAGGTTCTAAAACAATTTCATTTGAAATTCCTCCTGGAATTGATTCAGGTGATTATACTGTTCCTGGAGAAGGAAATGAAATTCCTGATGGTGTCAATGG
>JAOUAY010000120.1 GCA_029860565.1 Candidatus Nitrosopumilus sp. | reverse complement strand
GCTCATGACCCTGAACTATCAAAACATCATATACTTGTAAAACTGGAATCATACTTCCACTTGCAACAACATAAAATGGATTTTGTGTTCCAAATGCTACTTGTAGACCTATCCAAATTACTAAAACCCCAACACCAACAATTATGATGTCTTTAATTACTTTTTTAGGGATTGATCTTCTTGCCAATTATGTTATTGCCTATTTCGTACCATTGATTAAATTTACTGACTATCAGATCTTATTTCCACATTCTTCACAAAACTTGGAGTCTTCTTTGTTTCCAAATCCACAGTTGGGGCATTTTCCTGATTGATCTACCTTTTCTGGATTTCCTAAAAGAACCACTTGGCCAATCTTTTTTATGCTATTCCATGGTATGCTACCTTCTGCACCATCTTCTTTGGTAATTACTAGAACCATGGATTGTGTAGAATCAATACCAACTTGTTTTGCAGTTCCAACCTTATTTGCATTCTCATCAAAAATTACTTTTCCCTCAATTGAAGTAATTGAAGTTACTGGACCTGGTTGCGTAACTGTCTCATGTGGAGTATGTTCTGCAACTTGTTGTGGTGCAATATTTTCTTGTGGTATACTTTGTATTTGAGGTTCCAATGGTTTTGCACTCCCGACTTCTCCTGCTTCATCTTGTTTTTTGAAATCTCTATATTCTGCAATTGAAGCATTACATGAATTACAAATGTATTGACCTTTTTCAGCAAGTATTAAATTCTCTGCAACTTCTTCATTTGGATTTTCAAATTCTATTTTTGGAGAACCCTCAAATTCTTTTTCACAAGTATTGCAAAAATGTTTAGTGATTAATTTAGCATCTAATCTTCCTATAGGTGCCAAAAACAAATCAGGGCCACCTAGGTTTCCTTTCACCTGTTGTTCATCAGTGACACTAGCCATAATGTAGCCTCCAGATCCTCTTAATTTTTTAAGTCTAAGTTCTGAACTCATATCTGAGATTTATCAAAACGTCATTTAAGTATATATCAAAATTAATTTTTCAACAAAAAATAAGGTGTTAATTCTGGTGAACATTTTTAGGTATGTTCAATAAATCAGTGTTACAATGACTGTTACACAAATTTCAGATACAAAATCATGGGAAGTTGATGTGATAAACTCTGACATTCCTGTATTTGTAGACTTTTGGGCCGAGTGGTGTGGTCCATGTAGAATGGTAGGCCCAGTAGTTGAAGAACTGGCTGCTGACTATGATGGCAAAGTAAAATTTGTTAAGGTTAATGTTGATGAGGCCAATGAATTGGCATCTAAATATAATGTCTTTAGCATTCCAACCTTAATCCTTCTAAACAAAGGTGAGATAGTTAGCCAGCAAGTAGGTGCAGCTTCTAAAGAATCATATCAAGGTATGATTGATAGAGCACTCGCATAAATTTCAAACACATTTTTTCTCTTTTTTGATCCTAAATTATAGTTAATTATTTCATACAAAAAATCAACAACATTTCAGCCTCTCCTTAAGTAACCAATCCAACATAAAAACGAGTGATAAGTAAATCTATACTTGTACTAGCACTTTCTACAGCATTTTTTGTAGGCACAATATTTTCTTCAATTAATTTGATCCCCGCCTTTGCTGAGAATCCAACTCCTTACCAGGAATATGATTTTGATTTTACTAACTTTGATGTTTATCAGGATTCAAAAGACATCGAAAAATTAGTTATTTCAACTAACGTTACCTACAAGGGGAAAATTAGAACTGGAGTGGCAAATGTCAATGTAATAATTACTGATCCTGCAGGTGAAACACGAACTCTTTTTGGATCTTCTGGTAGCATGGAAATTGGAGATGTTCGTTATCTCAAATTTATCCATGAAATGACACTTGAGGGAAGGTATGATGTTAGAGTAGAGATGACCCCGCCTAGCAAACCATATTTGGACCATATTTTTGATAACGAAACTGCGAGTTACTTTATTCCGCCATTAGGACTTGAACGAGAATTAAAAGTAATGGGAGAAGATTTAGGGGATGAAATTGTATATTATCCACAAAGCCCAGAAGATATTCGAATTGACAAGGTAGTTCATGCAATTATTAATTTGCCCAAAGTCCACACATTTGAGGGAATCCTCATTACTAGTGATAAATTCACAAAGGATTTCGATGCAAATATTGAGAATATCTATCTTCAGACAGATGTTTCCTTTGAAGACATGAAAGTTATTGTACTAAAGGAAGGCAATCCATACTTTATAGATGCACAGCCATTACAAGATTATGTAAGTCTCTATTTAGTGAGTGATAGTATATGTAGTTCTAAAGATTGTGTAACCATTAATGATGTAACTAATGTGAAACCTGACGAGTTTCCGTGGATGTTTTTATTCCAGTGGCTGTAGTTGCAGCAAAGACAAGAAAGAAAAAATAATCAAAACAGCCGAGTAACAAATACCAGAAATATGTTTTAACTAACGTTACAAAACAGTGGACAAAATTCAAAACATGAATCATTTTCCTTGAAAGTATCAGAGATTACATCTATGGCCAGATATGGTGGAATTTGTGGCAATGCAGATATTAAAAGAACTAGGTGGAGTGTTATCTCAATATGAATTGTTTCACGGCTTCTTTTCTATAGTCTATCCCGTATTCTTCATTGTTATGTTGCATAAATTGTGCTACGACTTGATCCTCATCACCCTCTACTTCAAAATCACACTCAAACCCGTAATCATTACATCTTAGTTTTACCATAATATCTCACCTAACATTGCCCATTTATTCCCATCAAAGTTTTCGTTGAACGTATGTTGTCAATTCTTCTAATCTTTGAAATAATTATTTGTCTTAGTTCTTCAAGTCTGTCACATTCCAAGTCTGCTAAAATATCAAAAGTTCCAAATACCCCGTTAACTTTTTTTACACAATCAATTGTTTTTAGATCAGATATTACTTGTTTTTCAGAACCTAATTCACAGTTTATTAGAACAAAGGCTTTTGACATGTTGTTCTCCTAGTTTTATCCCTCTACTGCCATAAGGCTAAGGATAGCCCTAATTGATGGCAACTTACGAATCTTCCAAGTTATGGTTTCACGTAATGATTCAGCATCATCTGAATTTACTTCTGCTACAATATCGTAAGCTCCCCAAGTTCCATGAGCTTCTTTTATCTGATTCATGGTTCTTAATGCAATGAGGGTGTCTTCTTCTTTTCCTAAATCACAGCTAATCAACACAAATGCCTACAAAAATCAGTGTTTTTTTAACGGAGTTACGAGGTACTACATGACTCATCATGTAACTTATTGAACGTCATAAAAAATAAATACATTCCCTTAAAATGTTTATAAATTTTTAATATATTTAATAAAATATAACAAATGTTAAGATTATATTCAAAATGATTAAAATATTTGAATTACGTATAAAAGAACAATGAGCATACTAAATTACAGGTATTGTGGTTTCGAATGCAATTATGAGATGAAAGGAGATGTCAAAACAATAGTTGATGAATTCAAAAATCACATAACAAAAGAACGCCGAGTTGATCATCCAAAAAAAAAAATTCTGACGAACGCTATTCTGAGGAAAAAACCATGATGATTTCAGAAAACCCGATTGTATGTTGTATTGAATGCAAAGGTTCTGTTGAATATTGTTTTTGTTCTTGTCCTTATTGTGGCAAGACAACAAAAAATTGTCATTGTAATCTAGAAAGTTCAAGAGACAGTAACAAAGTGTTATCAACAACAAACTATTCTAAACATAGTTTTTTGAAGCAATCAAAAAAGCCATCTGCTGTAAGCATCAAAGATGATGATTGGAGGCGTTTAGAAAAATGGCAAATAGGAAGGAGCAGATTCCCTTAGTCACATTATGCTGTAACTTGTTATAAATCAGAAATTAAAAATATCGTATAACGTAATCAAGATATAAGATCATATATTTAAAAAAATATTTAGAATTCGTGAAATTTCCAATTTCAAAAACACAGCAACTATTTCTTTTAGGATTGTTCTGGGATAGTGTGTATGGTAATTGTATGTGTAATGTTTTCAAGACGTCTGATGTTTCGCAAAGTTTGTTCAAAGGAATCCATATTGTCATAATTTAATTTACAGATAAAATCATACATTCCATAGGTTCCTTGTATCTCATCACATAATTCTTTAAGTCTTGTAATTGTCTGAACTTCATATCCCATATCACAATTAACTAAAATGAATGCTATGCTCATACAGGATATATGCAATTTTATGTATTAAATTTAACTTTTTAAATTATTCAATAATGACGGAAAAAACAAACGAATGTTCATATTTCTAAATTCTAGTTTTTATTTCATGTTGATGAAATTAACCAAGGCAGTAATCAACAAA
>JAOUAY010000119.1 GCA_029860565.1 Candidatus Nitrosopumilus sp. | reverse complement strand
GCGCCGGGAGGGAGATTTGAACTCCCGTTCCCTTGCGAGAACGCGCTTTATGGTTAATAATTTCCAGGCGCGCGCCCTACCAGGCTAGGCGACCCCGGCACAAGTCTTACGACAAAAGTATTCGGTAAAATGTGATTATATATTATGTTATTATGGAATTGTGAAATTACTTCCAGATTGTAACAGTAGTAGATTTCTCCACATTATTTTGCTGTTCATCAACTCCTTTTGCAGATATTTTATAGAGACCTTCCAATGCTGTGTCACCATCGTTTTTAGTTTGATCCCATGAAAATTCAATTTCATCACCAGGTTCTAAATTAGATATGACTTGTGCAGTAAAAGGGGCATACATCAGTATTCCAGATAATCCTGTAATTCTAAGACCGTAAGAGGTATCAGAAAAAGTCAGGGAAGTAGTGCCAGAATTTACAATTTTAATGTTTATCTCTTCACCTTTTTTAAAATCAGATTTTTCAGTGACTACAGAGATAGAAGATCCTTCAACAAAAACTAATTGACTGTTACCTTTTACATCAATTAGATAAATACCAAATGAAAATCCTGCAATCACACCAATTCCAATGAAAAGTACAAGACTTTTTGCTAACAATTCTTTTAAAATAACTTCTTGATTTTTTAATCCTTTGGAGAAGTTGGTTTTGTTCTCCATTTTTTTGGATAAGTGTTTGGAGCCATAATGAGTCTCTTTGTTTCAAACGCATATCCCTTTACAGCATCACAGATATCTTCTCCAGACATCGTTGACTCAGCTAATGCCACTGCCTCTCCTTTTTGGGTATAAATTCCAACAATATCGCCTTTTTTTAGATTTGGAGAAATTTTTAATATTCCTGGAATGGCAAGCTGTGCACCATGACACATTGCATCCACTGCAGAATCACGAATTATTACTGACTTTAATTCACTAAGAGCATATTCAACAGGTTTGATCATTTTCATCAATTTACTATCATCTTTTTTTTCTTCCCACAATGCAAAGGCATCTGCAAGTTCATGCAAAGTCACTAAACCATCGGTTTCATAAAACTGATCTACCCTGGTTCGTCTAAGTTCAATCATGGTTGCACCAGGACCAAGGATTTCACCAATATCGTAATATAATTTTCGAATATAGGTTCCAGCTTCACATAAAATTCTAGTCAAGAGTAATCTTTCTTTTTGTTCTATTACTTCAAATTCATAGATGGTTCTTGTTCTTGTTTGTCTTACAACGGCCGAACGTTGAGGTGGCTTTTGAAAAATTTCCCCCTTAAACATTTCAATAACTTCATCAAGTTTTTCTTTAGATGGAAGAGAATGAACTCGTCCCAATGCATGATATTCTTTGGGGCCATAAAGTAAAACACCTAGAGCTTTGGTTGCCTCACCTAATCCTAAAGGTAAAACACCCGAAACCTGAGGATCTAATGTTCCACTATGACCAATTTTTGGAAGTTTCAAAAGACGTTTTGTCCAAGCCACAGTTTCATGGCTTGTAGGACCCGGAGGTTTATCCAAAAGAATAATTCCATAATTGAGTAATTGTTCAATTGTTCTCTTATCATAATATGTTCCATATGCATCATCAGTGATATCCTGATCAATTTCAATTAAATTTTCAAGTTGTTTAAGAGTCATAGTAATTTTCTCACAGTTTCTTTTGTAACATCAATTACTTGTTGTGCTGTAAGGTTATCTGTATTAATAATCAAATCAAATACAGATTTGTCTTCACCAAAATCAAAATCATAGAGTTTTTTGTATAATGCTTTATTCTTATCAAATCGTTCTTTAGTAATCTTATAGGCATCCTCAGAACTCATGTTATCCCTAGATTGCATTCTATTAGTACTACTTTCATGAGAACCTTCCAACCAAATTCTTATTCCGTCTTTAACTAGCCACGGTAAAGTATAACTAGTGATTACCATCCCTCCTTGATTGAAAAGAATAGATAATTTTTCATCCAGTTTTTTATCAAATTCTGAATTTTGTTCACGTTGATTTAGAAATTCCATCCCTTCTTCAGTATCCCACCAATCATCACCTTTGGAATCAAAACCATGTTCATTTGCCATTTCCTTTAATACATCTCCTCCACTCAGGTATTGTAATTGAAATTCTTCTGCTAATCCTTTAGCAACAGTTGTTTTACCTACTGCGGGAGGACCAGAGATAACAATAGATTTTGTCAACCTAAATCCATGGATGTTTTTGTCAGTCTCATGATTATACCACTAAATGCAATTGATGAAAGAAAGTACCAAGCCCAAAGATATAATGCATTTTCTTTACCAAAACAAACATGTCCTTCTTCAATTGCTTGCTCTGCAGTGCATGTCAATTGGAACATATCTCCAGGTATTACATTTAGTGAGATTGGTGAGATAGCTACAGTGTAAGTAAACAGCCAAGGCAACACAAGATAAAATATCAAAATCAATGGAACAAAAGTGATCATCATTGGCCTCATATTCATCTGCATCATTTCCATAGACATTTTGTTCATGTATGATGATTTTTTACTTAGTTCAGCTGTTTTGGCTTGATCTTTTGATCTCATAGCAGCCATTCTTTCTTTTTGCCATGCCTTCGTTTCTTTCATGATTCGTTTTAGTTTTACTTGATCAACCATCTTTTTTCGAACTGCCGAATTGAAAATATTAAGCAGAACACCAAATCCAGTTACAGCAAACATTGAAAGAATTAATCCTTTTACTATAGGATCGTCGCTTCCCAAAGCCATTCTCTCTCCGCTAAGAAATTCAAATTGTAGAGGAATAGAATCAATGAAAAGTAAAATAAAATTAAAATCCATTTTTTACAGCCCTATTGCACTAATGATTTTAGCAGCTGCTTCATCAACCTTTCCCTCACGATTTAGAACAAGTCTTACAGGAGCACCAGTAATTACAGCACAAGCAGAAATCATGCCTGATTGAACATCCAATTCTTTTTTAATGTTATCAAGAGTGATTTTATCTCTATTTCGAGTATCATCTTTCATTCTCCTGTTGTAGATTTCTTCAGGCTTTGCTGAAACAGAAACAAAATTTGTAGGTTTAATTATTTTTAGAACATGTTCTGGTAATCCTGGATAGTATCCTTCTGGAGAGTTAATAAACGCATGAGTGTCAATGAGTACAATTTCTTCAGTATGTGCAGCAATTTTTTCTGCAGCGATTTTTTGAAAATGCTGTTGTTCAGATACAGGCAGTTTTCTAAGCAGATCTCTATCTGTAAGACCATTTTCTAGAGCAACTTCAAACATCAAAGTTCCATAACTTATCATGCAAACATTTCTTTCATGATTTTTTAGGATTTCAACCATTTCTGACAATAAGGTAGTTTTTCCAACTCCTGGAATCCCCACCATTACAATTGTTTTATTTTCTGCCAAGCATAGCACCTAAACGCGGCATGACGACTTCAACTTGTTCTCTGACTAGTTGCGTGTAGTAATTAATTAGAATATCAACCATAAGTAAAATTCCAATTCCGGAACCAAAAACTCCAAGTACATCAGACACACCTGCTAAGAGGCCCAATATCATAGAGCCAATAATAGTAACTGATGGAATGTACTTGTTTAATAATGCCTCAACTGGTTTATTTGATCTTCTAAATCCAGGAATTTGTACATCTGCATCAAGCAAATTCTGAGCTGCACTCTTTGGGGATAAACCACCAAGCTCTACCCATAATTTGCCAAATACAACTACAATTCCAATCATAAACAGGACATAGCCTACTGCACGCATAGGATCTAAAGCTGCAACATCCAAACCTCTAGGGGGAGTGATATAGTAAATAATACCACCGATAGGAGTTGAAGGACTTGTTGGATCAAACTGCGCTATAAAATTCATAAAGAAATTATTGTTACGGGGGTTCAGGTTTGCCCACAACATTTGGAAAATGAAAACAGCATTTGCAGTCAATGCAGAAGCTAAGATAACAGGAATGTTAGAAACATACATCAGTTTGATTGGATAAACAGCAGAAAAACCTCTGTATTTTGTTGAGACTATTGGAATCTCAATTTTCATACCCTGTGTGAATACAAGTATTAGCAATATTCCTGCAGTAAGACATAATCCAAATATACTCGGAAGTTGATTTGAACGGAACAGAATTTGAGAAACATCACCGGCCATAATAGATTGGGCAATATATGGAATAATTCCAATCGTTCCACCATCTCCTGCAGGTAACGGACTAAACATACTCCAAAGAATCTGTTGAGCAACACCTGCCATAATGAATAAACTAATTCCACTACCGAGACCCCAACCCTTCTGAATTAATTCATCCAAGAACATGACAATTATAGACGCTGCCATCAGTTGACCAATCAACACATACAAGACATAGGGTTCAGCAACACCTGGA
>JAOUAY010000118.1 GCA_029860565.1 Candidatus Nitrosopumilus sp. | reverse complement strand
AAAATTAGTAACCATTATTTCATAAGTGCCATGGGTTTGCATTTGAAATAATTTTTTCCGGCAATTGCTCCTTGTTGTTTTTCAAAAATTCTATTTCTTTTTTTTTATCTCGTAATTCATCAGGTAGCATAATTGGAATTTCTTCAATTATTGGATAAAATCTAGAACATTTTGGACAAAATAATGCTCCTTCTGATACTACGTTATCTTTCTCCTCAATTTCAAATAATTCTAAAGGGTGACTTTTGTCAATAGGGCATGCCAAAATATCCATCATTGTTTTATTCATTTTAGATCCAGATAGATGGGAATTCCTTTTTGACTAGATAAAAGTGCAGCTTCGGCAATTTTTGTAACATTAACTGCTTCTTGCGATTTGATCACTAGTTCATTTTTGCCCTCAATTGCTTCTAAAAAACTCTTAATTTCTAATAATAATGGTTCTTGTTTTTCATTTTGAATAGTTTTGGATTCTTCATCTTTTTCTACAATAATCTCTTGACTGATAAAGTCTGATGTAATTATTGCTTCTGTACATACCGCATTAAATTTTCTAATTTTTTTTGGTGTAATCCAGTTTGATGAAATAATTGCAACTTTGTCATTTTTATATCCTAACATTATACTTGCAAAGTCTTCATGTTCATGTTTTATTTTTCCTGCTCTGGCAAATATCACTTGAGGCATATCATCAAATAACCAATTTGCAGTGTCAATGTCATGTACTGAAGTGTCATAAATTATTCCCACATCTTTAATGTGGAGAGGTATTCTGTTTTCTCGATGAAATTCAAGCATAACTAAATCACCAAATTTTTTCTCTTTGACCATTTTTTTAACAACTTCTACTGCTGGATTGAATCTTTCAATATATCCACACGTCAGAATTACTTTATTTTTTTCTGCAAGTTTTGCAAGTTTTTCACCATCTTCTGATTTGTATGTCATTGGTTTTTCTACAAAGACATGTTTCTTTGCTTCTAACAATTTTTTTGCAATTTCTGTGTGAGTTGAGGTAGGTGTTACCACAAATGCACCATCAAATTCTTCAGAACTTAATAATTCATCTAATGATTCGTAATGATTAACTGAATATTTTTCTCCGTACTCTTTACTTTTTTGAAAATCAGTATCACAAACAGCTACTAATACACCCAATTGCGATAAAATTCTTACGTGATTCTTGCCCCATCCGCCAGTTCCAATTTGAATAATTCTCAACTAATATGCCTCTGTTAACCAATGAGAATAATCAGTATTTTTGTTCATTACTATGTCTGTATATTCTTGCATCATCTTTTTTGTTATGTCCCCTGGTTTACCGTTACCTATTTTTTTTGAATCCATTGATATGATGGGTGTTATTTCAGCTGCAGTACCTGTCAGGAAAATCTCATCAGATATGATTAACTCACTTCTTGTAATGTCTCTTTCAACAACATCAATATCCAAATCTTTTCCAATTTTGATTATCGCATCACGTGTAATTCCTTCTAATGCTGAGGATGCAATTGATGGTGTTAACAATTGGCCGTTTCTTACAATAAAGATATTTTCACCTGGTGCCTCACTAACATTCCCATTATGATCAAGTAAAATTGCTTCATCAACACCATTTCTTTTTGCTTCTTGTGTAGCAATAATCGAATTAAGATAATTTCCTCCCATTTTTGCTTGTGGTGGGGTGGACATATCTGAAAATTTCCTCCAAGATACAACCCCTGCAGTAATTCCATTTTTATCAAATAAATTCCCAAAAGGAAATGTAAAGATTGCAACATTTGTAGGTGCATTTTCAGTTACATGTAAATTGATTCCATAATCACCTACAAAGTAAAATGGTCTAATGTAGCAAGATTTTTTGATTTTATTCTTTTTACAAATACCAATTATCGCATCAGTAATTTCTTGGTCTGAGAAATTAAGTGAAATACTGTAAAATTGACCTGATCTTCGAAATCGTTTTACATGCTCGTCTAGTCTAAACACATTGAGATTTTTCCCATTCCAATATGCCCTTATTCCCTCAAAGATTGATGTTCCATAATGAATTGCATGTGTTGTGATTGGAACTTGGGCTTTTTCTGTAAGAACATATTTTCCATCAAACCATACATATTTTGAAAGTGGAAGTTTCATAGGGAACTTTTATGGAATGCGTATTAATCTATTTTCAATTAAATTATGATTTTTTTGGGTTTGAGCGTGACATTCAAAAACTAATTCATCATTATTCTTTTGACCATCCCTCTTTAGGGAACTTCATACCTATGACTCTTGTAGTCGTATCTTCAATTTTTGCAAATTTTTCCACTATATTCCAATCACCTTCAATTATTTTTACTATTTTTTCTGGAACATCTTCTTTCCAAGATGATTTTTTTTTAAGTGCTGCATCATACAATTTTTCTTTAACCGATGCTGCAGAAAGTGATTTTCTTTCACCAACTTTTGGTTTTAACCCATAAAATTTTAGCATATATCCTTCTGCTTTATCCCCTGTATATGAAAAAAACTTCCCTTCTACTCCTCGAAGAATTTGTTTTCTTAATCTCCATGATCTCGGTGTTAATAATGGGGGTAAGTATTTTTTAAATGGAGCAAAAAATACATAATCATCTGTAATTTGAATTGAATCTCCAAATACTGACATTAGCATTTTTTTCCTAGTTTCAAAATTAAATGGGAAACTTTTACTATTGATTTCTCTATTTCCATCTTTGAATACTACTGGCATCACTTTTACAATATCTGCCTTTTTTTTTAACTCTGAAATAATTTCAACATGAGCATTAGTTACAGGATTTAGATGTGCAAGATATAGTGCAGTAATCAATTACATCAACTAAATAAATCTCATATTTCAATGATTGATTTTTTTAAAAAATTCTATCCGTATGATTCGTATTTAACTTCAAAGCTTCCATCTTCACGTTTGTCGTGTTCCGTGACGAAACCTTTAGGATTCAAAAAGTCCATTACACCATCTATTGTTCCTTGCCAACCACAAACATAGAATATTGTATTTTCTTTGGTAATTTTATCTCCAATTAATTCCTCTAGTGATGACATTCCGCTATCCCTTGGTCTTAGAAATGTTTCAACTCTTCCAACCTGACCTGACCATGATCTGTTAAACCATTCCTGTGGTCTACTTATTGCAGCTCTATATCTAAAATTCCATTCATCCTTACCTCTGGCAATACTCTCATTTTCAAGATTAGTAAGCAAATCTTTGTAACTTAATTCATCCACATAGCTTGCTCCGTGTAATACTATGATTTCTCGTTTGTCATTTGTATCGTGAAAGTGCTGTGCAAAGCTTACAAATGGCGCTAGACCTGTTCCGCCACCAATGCAAATAATTCGTCTGTTATCTTTTTCACCATTTGTAAATTCTTCATTAATTAACAATGCTCTACCAGTAGGTTTTAACCAAAGAATTTCATCTCCTTCTTTTGCATTAAATATTTGTGTAGTTAATCTGCCAGGAAGTGGTTTTCTTACCCATCTGATTACAAGCTCAATGTAATCCTTATTTTCTGGATGCGATGCAATTGAATATGCCCGTCTAACTATTTTTCCATTGTCTGCAGGGTTTGCTAATCCTAATGTGATGAATTGGCCTGCTTTATAATCTGGAAATGAACCCTCTTTTGGAACTAGTCTCATGATTACAAGATCTTCTTTTAATAATTGAACATAAGTGACAGTTGCCTTGTTATCTACTACCATAACGATTAAATCAAATCTTTCAAGGTTAAATATATTGTGTTAATTTCACACACAGACAATTTCTAGATCGCTAAACGTTAATAACCAATTTAAAAAGCTTATTACAATCAGAATTCTGATTATTGGGCCGGTCGTCTAGTCTGGTAGGATAGGTGCATGGCATGCATCGGATCGAGGGTTCAAATCCCTTCCGGTCCATTTATTTTTTTAACTAAAGAAATCATTTTTTCTATTTCAGAATCTTTTTCTTTGAAATTTCCTTCTATTTTCTTTTCTGAAACTATGATCTCAAAATCAATAATTGCTTGTAGTGCATTTTTTCTTACTTCTATATTGGAATCTGATAATGCTTCTAGAAAAATATTTTTAGCTTCTTGAACCTTAAGATGTCTTAATGCTCCAAGTGCACATGATCTGACAATATAACGTTCATCTTTTACAAGTTTTATTATTTCAGGAATGGCTGATATTTCATTTCTATTTGCTAATACTAATAATATAGAACTTCTGATGTTTTCACTTGCAGAGTTTAAACTATTAATCAAATAATTTGAAATTTCATTTTTATTTGATACAAGTGAACTATATGCTTCACCTCTAACTTCAATATTTTCATCATTTAATGTTGAAATTATTGTTTCCAAAATCTCTGGATTGTCTATATTA
>JAOUAY010000117.1 GCA_029860565.1 Candidatus Nitrosopumilus sp. | reverse complement strand
ATGGGAACTTATTTGTAGCAGAATTTGGACCCGAAAAAAATGATGAAATTAATTTAATTCAGCCAGGAAAAAATTATGGATGGCCTGAACAACAATGTTCAAGTGATGAAAATTTTGAAAATGCTATTCTTTGTTATGATCCAAGTATAGAGCCAGGCGGTATTTTATTTTATTCTGGGGATCTACTTGATTTTGAATCTCCATTTATAATGGCGTCGATGAGAGCCGCTAATCTTTACCAATTAGATTTTGAAGAGGGACTAAGCTCTCAAAAATCAATTCTTAGTGGTGTAGGACGTGTTCGTGATGTAGTGCAAGGCCTTGATGGTAGTCTTTATGTAATTACTTCAAATACTGATGGAAAAGGTTTTCCAGATAGTATGGATGATAAACTATTGAGAATATTGAAATAAAATGCCAGATTCATCAATTTCCAAATTTTTTGAAAAATCTAGAAAAGATAGACTAAATATTATTGCAAACTTTGCAAATCTCACTAGTGATGAATTAAATATTTTACAAAATGATAACGGAGGAATTTCATTTGATAAAGCAGATAAAATGGTTGAAAATGCAATTGGGACATTTTCACTCCCGTTAGGAATTGCAACAAATTTTAAGATTAACGGAAAAGATTATGTTGTTCCAATGGTAATTGAAGAACCGTCTGTGATTGCAGCAGCATCTAAAGGAGCAAAAATAGCACGAATTAAAGGTGGATTTGAAGTTGCAGCCGATGAATCTTTTAGCATTGGTCAAATACAAATGTTAGATGTCGATATCTCTTCTGCAATTTCACAAATTAAAAATTCTTCAAATGAAATTCTTCAATTAGCAAATTCAAAAAGTAACACTTTGTCTAAAATGGGTAAAGGTGCAAAAGAAGTATTTTGTAAAGAAATTGATGCACCATCTGGCAAAATGCTCATTGTAGAACTTTTAATTGATGTTGGTGATGCAATGGGTGCTAATGTCACTAATACCATGTGCGAATCTGTTTCTCCTTTAATTGAAAAGATTACTGGGGGTAGAGCATTACTTCGAATATTGTCAAATTATTCTACTAGAAGACTTGTAAAAGCAAAAGCAGTATTTGAAAAAGAAGCAGTTGGAGGAGAAAAAGTAGTTGACAATATTATTTCAGCATTTGAATTTGCTGACAATGATGTCTATCGAGCAGTTACTCACAATAAAGGTGTCATGAATGGAATTATAGCTGTTGCAAATGCAGTTGGTCAGGACAGTAGGGCAATTGAATCTGCAGCAAATGCATATGCTGCAAAATCTGGTAAATATCGATCTCTAAGCAAATGGAGTAAAGACAATGATGGAAATTTAGTTGGAATCTTGGAAATTCCTCTTTCAGTAGGTATTGTTGGTGGAATTGCAAATGTTCATCCTGTGGCCAAAGTCTGTACAAAAATTCTTGGAGTTTTATCTGCACAAGAACTTGCATGTGTGATGACTGCTACTGGTTTGGCTCAAAATTATAGTGCGATTAGAGCTCTTGCTACTGAAGGAATTCAAAAAGGACACATGCGTCTCCACGCAAGGAATCTTGCTGCCGCTGCAGGAGCTACTCCTGAACAAATAGATGAAATCGTTCAAAAAATGATTGAAGAAAAGAAAATTTCACTTGATAGGGCCAAAGAATTACTTGAGCAAATTTAAACATGCTATTATATAGATAAAAAGTGAAAAAATTAAAAATGTCTGAAATAAAATTTGCCATTCCTAAAGGAAGTTTAGAGGCAGCTACTTTCAAATTATTAGAAAGATCTTGGACTAAAGTAAATAGAAAAGATAGAACATACAGGGTCTATCTTGATGATCCAAATATTATTGTCAAAATGCTTCGTCCTCAAGAAATTCCCACTATGGTGGCAGAAGGATTGTATGATGTAGGTATAACTGGTAAGGATTGGGTTGGAGAAACAAATTCTGATGTTGAACCTATTTTAGATTTAGAGTATGGAAAAATTAGATTAGTGATTGCTTTTCCTGAAAAATATAGTTACAAGAATCTTGATGCAATGATTGCAGATTATGGCAAAAAGAAAAAAATATTACGAATTTCTTCAGAATATCTAACCACTGCTTCAAAATTTCTAAAACAATGCAAATCTTACAAAAAATATTATGGATCTCAAGATCCATTAATTGTAACACCATGGGTAAGGTTGGGAATTAACAAAAGTGTTCAAATTCATTTATCATTTGGTGCAACTGAAGCAAAACCTCCTGAAGATGTTGATGCAATAATGGATGTTACAGAAACTGGGACAACTTTAAAACAAAACAAATTAAAAATTGTCGATGAAGTTCTTACTTCAACTGCACACTTGATTGTAAACAAAAAATCATTAAAAGATCCAAAAAAACGTGAAAAAATATTTGATGTTGTGACTTTAATGAAAGGTGCTGTTCATGGCCGAAAATTTTTACACATTTATCTAAATGTTGAAGAAAAAAATTTAAAAAAACTTTTGACACAGATGCCTTCCCTCAAAAAACCCACAATAAGTCCACTAAGCGAGCAAGGTTGGTTTGGAGTAAACACAGTCATCAAAAAAGAAGAATTCCACAAACTTATTCCTAATCTGAGGAAAATTGCTCAAGGCCTTGTGGTTCATGAACCACGTCAAATACTTGAACTTGAGGAGATAAAGCGTGACGAAGAAAATTGATGAGAATAATAAAAGTAACCAATGTTCAAAAATTTGCAGCACAAATTCTTCCAAAACAACCTCAAAATAACAAAGCTATAGTTGAATCTATTCTTAAAAATGTTAAAAAAAATGGAGATAAAGCAATCAGAAAATACGAAAAAAAATTTACCGGTGCAAATATTTCTTCATTACGTCTATCACAAATGGAAATAAAGAATGCATATTCTAAAATTTCAAAAACTGAACTTTCTGCATTACGTTTAGCAAAATCTAGACTCAAAAAAACAGAATCAGCTGTTAAATCACTACTAAAAAATATAACAATTAACAATGATGGAATAAAAATTTCTAAAAAATTTATCCCAATTGAAAATGTGGGATGTTACATTCCTGGTGGATTGGCAAGATATCCAAGCTCTGTAATTATGTCTGTAATTCCAGCGAAAATTGCAGGTGTAAAAAGAATTGTTGTTGTATCTCCTCCAAATTCTGATGGGAAAATAGATCCACTAACAATTGTAACTGCAGATATTTGTGGTGCTGATGAAATTTATAAAACAGGTGGTGTGCAATCTATTGCTGCATTATCTTTTGGTACCAAAAGTATTCCTAAAGTTGATAAAATCGTTGGTCCTGGTGGAGCATTTGTAACTACTGCTAAATCTCTTGTAAGTGATCAAACTGGAATTGATATGCTTGCTGGTCCAACTGAATTAGGAATTGTAGCTGATAATTCAGCAAATCCAAAATTTATTGCATTAGATCTAATTTCTCAAGCGGAACACAGTAGTGATACTTTTTGTTATTTGATTACAACTTCTGAAAACCTCGCAAAATTAGTTAACAATATAATTTTAGAGTTGATTCCAAAAATTAAGAGAGATACTTTTGTTAAATCTAGTTTAAAGAACAATGGATTTATTGGAATATGTAAAACCAGTTCTGATATGATAGAACTTGCAAATATTCTGGCCCCTGAACATCTACAAATAATGACCAAAAATTCTGAATCTTTTGCTACCAAAATTACTTCTCCAGGACTAATTTTGCTAGGAAATGATACCCCTTCATCTGCTAGTGACTATATTTTAGGCTCAAATCACATTCTTCCTACTAGTGGATTTGGAAAAATTCGAGGCTCACTCTCTGTTTTGGATTTTATCAAGATAAGTACTCAGATTACTTCATCTAAATCGTCTTTGTCTAAAATTTCAAAATATCTTGAAGTTTTAACAACATCTGAGGGGCTTTCTAATCACTATGAAGCAGTAAGAGGTAGATTGGAATGAAAGAAGGCTGGTTTGAAGAAAAAACAAAAAAATTTTCTTCTATTGGAGGTTATCAAAAACCTGAACTGATTCAGGATTCAGTAAAACTTGATTCTAATGAAAATTATATTATTCCAAAACAATTTCAAAATGACATTATTTCATCTGCACGAAAAAACTCTGACATAAGAGAATATCCGCTTGGTGGAGTAGAGCGATTAATCAATATGATATCTAAATTTACCAAAATACCTTCTTCAATGATTGGTATTGGCAATGGTTCTGATCAAATTTTAGATTTAATTCTTTCAAATTTTGGATCAAAACAAACCACGGTTCTTACTTCCAAGCCTACATTTGGATTTTTTGAAGAACGATGCAAATTGTATGGTATTCCATTAATTACAATTCCATTTTCCAACGATATGAAATTAGATATTAAAGATTTTATAAAACAATCTAAAAATGCAGACATTCTTTATCTTGATTCTCCAAACAATCCTACGGGATTTCAATTTCCCAAAAACGAA
>JAOUAY010000116.1 GCA_029860565.1 Candidatus Nitrosopumilus sp. | reverse complement strand
CCAATTACCTAATCCCACTTATGAAGAAGTCTGTACTGATAAAACAGGGCATGTAGAAGCTGTGGAGGTGGAATTTGATCCTGATGAAATTTCTTATGATGAACTTCTTGATATATTTTGGAACAATCACAACCCCACAACATTAAATCGTCAAGGTCCTGATGTTGGAAATCAGTATCGTTCAGCAATTTTTTATCATGATGAAAAACAAAAAGAAATTGCCGAAAAATCAAAACATAATCTTGAACAATCTGGAAAGCATGCAAATCCAATTGTTACTGAGATTGTTTCGGCGCCGTCATTCTACAAAGCAGAAGAATACCATCAAAAATATTTCAAAAAACACGGATTTTCTTAATTATTTTACTAGTACCACTGGAATTTTTGATGTATGTATGACATAATTTGATGTACTGCCAAAGAATATTTCTTTTGCAGAACTCCTCCCACGTGATCCCAACACGATCATATCAAATTTCTCCTTTCCATGTGCTAATTTGATTATGTTGTATCCGATCTCACCCCTCAATATTTTCTCTTTGAAAACAATTCCATTTTGTGCTGCTAAAATTTTGGCTTTTTCCATGATTTTTTTTACTTCTACATTGAGTGATTTTTCAACTGATCCAACACCCCTAAATTCTGAGTGTGGTGGTGCGTAAATAGAATACACTCCTGTAATTATTGCTCCGCAGTGCCTGGCTAATATAATGGCCGTCTCTAAACCTCTGTAGGAGTTTTTCGAACCATCTAACGGTACTAAGATTTTTGAAATTTTCTTTTTTAGCACCTAATTTGACTATTTTTGATCCTAAAAAACATACTTGTCATTGACAGTAATTTAAAAATCTGAAAAATATTTAACATTTTTGATCGATAAATTAACTAAAACTTATCTAGTTATGACAATTGAAGCTAAAATAATGAATGAAAAATTCCTTCAAATTGATGAACATAAAATAAGATATCTGGAATCTGGTACTTCTAAGAATACTCTTGTACTAATTCATGGGTTAGGTGCATCCGCTGAAAGATGGACTCACGTAATTCCAATCTTTGCAGATAACTTTCGTGTGGTGGTCCCTGATTTGATAGGATTTGGACATAGTGATAAGCCTACTGCAGACTATACTCTTAATTTTTTTTCAGAATTTCTTGAAAAATTTTTTGCAGCAACTAACATTAAACATCCTAACATTATTGGTTCTTCATTAGGTGGACAAATTTCTGCAGAATATGCATCTTCTCATTCTCAAGATATTGAAAAACTTATTCTTGTATCTCCTTCTGGGATGATGAAACAATCTACTCCTGCTCTTGATGCATATATTATGGCTGCACTGTATCCAAATGAAATAAGTGCAAAAAATGCTTTTGAATTAATGGAAGGTTCTGGAAAACAGGTTGAAGATCAAATTGTTGATGGGTTTATAGAGCGAATGCGATTACCTAATGCCAAACTCGCTTTCATGTCAACTGTTTTGGGATTAAAAAATTCGGTATCGATCACATCTAAACTCAAATCTATATCTGTACCAACTTTGATCGTTTGGGGTGCCGATGATCCTGTCATTCCAATTATCCATGCCGATGATTTTGTTTCTGCAATTCAGAATTGTAAATTTTACAGAATGGATGGATGTGGCCACACTCCGTATGTTCAAGATCCTCACACATTTGCTTCAAAGACGTCGGAATTTCTCAACGGTATCTAGATCATTTAAATACCTCTAATTCCTATCATAACCTATGAGCGGTAATCAAAACCTATATGATCCTACAGAGATGTTTAAATCTTGGATCCAAAAAAGTGGACGTGCTCAAGCAGAATTTATGAAAAATTTTGGCTCTTTAATGACCAATCAAACTAGTCAAACATTTAATCCCTTAGAAGTCCTAAGAGAAGTTTCTGATAGTACAAAACAAACTCAATCTAATATGATGAATAACATGTCTTCTATGCAAAGTAAAAGTATGGATACCATGTTTAACATCGGTCAAATGCTTCCATCTTTCATGAATTGGGGTGCTTACAAAACTACCATCAGTAGTAATGGAAGAATCTCTATACCTGAAGCTGAACGTAATGCCCTTGGACTGGGCGATGGTGACTTGGTTCAAGTCATTATTCTACCAATTGCAAAAAAATCAAAAAATAAGGGGGTGAAACAATGAGTAAAAACGAAACAACACAAAAAAATCCTAAAGATGTATTTTCTGCATATCAAGAAAATGTTGACAGACTCTTCAACGGTATTAAACAATCAGTACCACAATATCATCAGTCAATTACCAATGTGCAACAAGAATACCTTCAAGCATATGAAAATATGGTGGATTCATCTATCACACTACAAAAAGAATATGTGAAGAAAACCGGTATTGCAGCAGATGTTCCTGAGACAACACTAAAAGTGATTCATGATACAACTGAAGGATTTGTAAAGGCAGCTTCTATACAAAACCAAATGGCACTTACAACTATCGATGTAACACAACAAAACATCAAAACATTCAACGATAATGCAAAATCATTTGCTGACCTAAATAGAAACATTCTACAATCATGGATTTCTGTATTCACTACAAAGAATAACAACTAGTGAAAAATTTATTTTTTTATAAATTATTTTTCTTTTTTTATGATCTTTCCGATAGCCATTTTCCTAGCTCTGGTAAAACCTTCTTTTGTGAAAGTGAGCTAGCAATCATACCTACATGCCCTGTCGGATACATTCTCAAAGTTTTATCTTCACTTCCTATTGCATAATGGAGTGGCATGCTGCATTCAGGAGAAACCAAATGATCTCCAACTGCAATTTGTGTGAATGTGGGCATGTCTATTTTCTTCAAATCTATTAGCTCACCTCCAACATACATCTTATTTTGAATAAGCAAATTGTCTTGATAGATATCCTTAATCCATTGTTTGAATAATTCTCCCGGAATTGGTGGTGTGTCTCCTAGCCATTTTTCTACCCTGAGGAAATTATCTACAAATTTTTTGTTGTCTATGTTTTTAAAAAATTTGATGTATTTTTCAATTCCTTGCTCAAATGGTTTGAGCACTGAAAAACAATAATACATGAATTCAGGAGGCATGTTTCCTATTGTCTCTACCATTTTATCTACATCCATATGTTTTGCAAGATTACTGATGACGGTTGTATCTCTCCAGCCGTCAATGACAGGTGCTGTTGCGATATAATTCTTCACACTTTCTGGATGCAATGTTGTATATGCTGTTGCAATTGTTCCACCTGTACAATACCCCTGCAATGAAATTTTTTCAGTTGACGATTCATTTTTGATATGTTCTACAGCTGAATCTAAATATCCATTTACATAATCATCAAAATCCAGATACTTGTCCATACTAGTTGGAGATCCCCAGTCTAACATGTAAATATCAAATCCTTGCAAAAGTAGATTTCTTACCCAACTTTTCTCTGGTTGAATATCCAATATGTGATATCTATTAATTAATGCATATGATATTAGCAATGGTGTTTTGTGCTGTTTTTCTGTAAGTGGTCTATAGTGCAACAATCTTGTTTTATCAATTTTTTGTACCGTGTCATGAGGGGTTACCTCCAAACTGATTTCATCAGGTGCTGAAACTAATTTTGGAGCATCAATAACATTTTTACCAAATTTTAAAATTTCTTCCATGATTTTTGGATCTATTTTTGATTCACTATGCATTCTTTCTTGTCTCCTTTTTCTTTAGTTTCAATTCTAATTTTCCAATTCTTTTTTTAAGCGAATGTAGTTCTTTGTATACTTCATCAATTTCTTCTTTACTTGGAAGATTAACTGATTGTAAAACTACGTTGGTAATATTATTCCAATGTTTTGTTAATTCGAGCTCTTTGGAAACAAGTTTTCCATAATTCTCGCCAAATTTTTTAGAATCAAACAATTCTGTAAAATCATTATCGAACATATCTATCCATATTCTTTTGAATGCCTCAATCTGTTCAACATTTTGTGGCACTTCGGGGGATTTTAGATTGACTTTCTTTTGAGCAACTCCCCATGCATCTGCAAGTTGTTTGTAGTATTCTGTAAGATATTGATTAAATCCAATTAAATCTTCATTGATTTCAATTAATTCAGTTGTAACTTTTTTTGAATTTGCAGTAAATGCTCTCATTGGACCCGTAGATGTTAATGCCTGTGGTTTGCTTGACATCAAATGCATAATATCTGTCCAAAATAATGATAAATGCTTGTAATAGTCGGCAGTGTTTTTTGACGAATCTGGTTGCACAGATACCTAACAACACAGGTCGCAATAAATAGTTCGCTTACTTAATTAGACTAATGGATAATGAAGAGAAACTTGAAAAAATGTGTCAAAAAATCATTAAATTAGATCCTAAAATGCGTTCAGCTAGGCACATTAGCAGCCGAGGTCATCTTACAGCCGGCGGGATGAAGGATGGAATATTTTCACTTGAAGCCCAAAAAC
>JAOUAY010000115.1 GCA_029860565.1 Candidatus Nitrosopumilus sp. | reverse complement strand
TTGGGCCGCAGAACTAGAATTTTTCATATTTGATGAAATACTAGATCAAAAAAATAGATCACCTATTATTTCAAAAGAAGCTCCATGGATTTCAAGTAACACCGAAGATAGAATAAATTTTAAAAAAGGATATTATCGAGACTCTCCCTCTGATGCCTTAGTAAATTTTAGAGATGAAGTTTGTGACGTGTTGCAAGAAAATTTTAAAATAAAAACAATTGCACACCATCACGAAGTAGCAACAGCAGGGCAAAGTGAAATTGTTCTTGCTCACACTGGACTAATAGAAATGGCAGACAATTTTGTTACTGGAATGAAGACGATTCGTGAGGTTGCCTCCAAGAGAGGTAAAATTGCAAGCTTTAATCCCAAACCAATGTCTGAAGATAATGGCTCTGCAGTGCATGTCAATCAGAGCCTCTGGAAGACAAACAAAAAAGGGTCGTTTAATGCGTTTTATGATGCTTCTGAGAAATATGCTGAATTAAGCCAAACTGCATATTATTACATTGGAGGACTTTTGGAACATGCAAAAGCTCTTTGTGCAATTACAAACCCCACACATCAATCATACAAACGACTTGTCCCAGGATATGAGGCCCCAACCAATATCGCTTGGGGAAAAATGAATCGTTCAGTTAGTGTACGAATTCCAGCACATAACAAAAAAAGACCTGAAAGTAAAAGAATAGAGTATAGGCCTCCAGATCCTACATCTAATGTTTATCTTGTAGAGTCTGCCCTTTTGCTTGCAGGTTTGGACGGGGTGAAAAAGAAGATACACCCTCCTGATCCAGTTGACGTGAATACCTACAAATTATCAGACAGTGAAATGAAAAAATTCTCAATAACAAAACTTCCAACTTCTTTGAATGAATCAATTGCTGCACTATTATCGGATAACAATTTTCTCAAACCTATACTTGATGATGATTTTCTTGAAATGTATCTGAGTAATTTGAAGGTACTAAAATGAAAATTTGTATTGAGGTTAAATTAAAAACAAATATTGCTGAAATAAAAATAGGGCACAGATAGATTTAGAGAGAAATCAAAATCGTATTCTTTAAAAAAAAGAATAATAATCAAATTCAAAGATCTTGTGATACTGGATGTGGTTTTTGGTTTTCTTAAAGATATGTTACTTGCAAATATTTTATCGTGATTATGTTCCTGCTTTCTAATAATATCATGTTGTTAAATTATTTTTTTAAAACATTTGCAACTACAATCATACATACCAGCTTTTCCCATACACTGATCATGATGTTCATTATAGCATTTATTGCAAAGAAGCATTAGTCACCCTTCCCTACGTGTGTCTTTTCATGAACAAGTACTTTTTGAAAATCGTCTTCCCATGCATTCCACTTGAAATTGCAATGCTTGCAGTGATATGCCATTTATTTTTTTACGTCCACTGGTTTCTTTTTTTTAGATTCCTCAAATGCATTAACATCGTCAGATGTTTTGGCTTTGCAAGAACCAAATTTTATTTTTTGAATTAGTTCCTTTAACATGCTTTAGTTGGTGCCTTTCTGGGATATATACTGGGTGTATTTCACAGTTTCATGCCTGAATTTCTATATTTTTTGCTATTTTCCTATAAATTTTAATGCCCAAGTATACATTTATCATGTTGATCTATATAGATATACAAAATCATGAAAAAACAAGTAAACACATCTGTCACAATAACAGTATCTGCAAGTCATAGATTATTTGCTGGAATTATACCAATTAGATAAATCATAACCTGAAAATGCATTCCAAAAATATTGAAAAATGCAAGTTCATAGCACATGATTAAAAATCACAAAATGTGAAGAAAAGAACCGTTTTCTAAAAGCATGTTTGGTATTTGTATGATTGTTCTTTTATTCTATAAGTCCATAGTCTTAATGATAACTTCTAGATTAGTAGTCTTGGCACAAAGATATTTTTCTTCGGCCACCAATCTTTGACGAATTATTCATGTTATTCAAAATCAAAACAACATTGGATATGTCAATTTTTTATCAAGATGAAAATGGTGGAAGCTGAGTCATCATTCCTTGTAGTGAACCAACAATGTTTTTTCCATAACAGGGTGAACTGCTATGATTTTTTCATCTTTTTCCGCTAGAAAGTCATTTACCGCATCTTGAAGGAAGATACCAGGTTTCAATTTATCAGCTTCAAAATATTTTATTTTGTGAACCATACTATAATTATGGGTTGGGTAGTTATAACAATAGTGGACATCAATACGGAAACTCTTTACTTGAAATTTCTATAATCTCAAATTCTTTTTGAGTTTAAAAGGAACAGAATATAGAATTCAATGATCTACTTTCCATCTGCTTTAGAATTAAGCCATTCAACACTAGGCTATGGAATAAATGTCGTTTTCAAAATATGCCGTTTTAAAATTTAGTTTGTTTTCAGGATCATCGTTGTTCCTTGCTGCACTTAACCTCTCAATCTCAACTAGTGATTCCCCTTTGAATCCCACAGAGGAAGCATAAATTGCATCAGTCAACATGGTTCCCTGTTCCCCATTTTTGATGTCATCAACCATATGGTAAAATTTTGCTGTGTCTCTTCTGTTTACTTGTTTTCCAGTGTCCTTGTTTACTGCAACTGAAATGTACATTCCATTACTTTTTACTGCTACGGGAACTTTGTAATTATTTCCTGATTTTCCAGGCAATATCTCGTTGATCAAAACTTCGCATTTGTAATACATGCTTGCAACATACGCATAAAATCTGTATCGTGCATACTGACCTGACTCATTTTTGTCACACTTTATGAATATCCTATATAATAACTCAAGAGATTCCTCATTCATGCTGTGTAATTTCTTGTCAGTCCTTCCTCTTTTTGCAAGATCTGAATCGCATTCTTTTGCGACAAGTGACAAAATAAAATCAGGTAAAGCATAGTTTTTGAGAGATTCTACGTGAGGACCACTAACTTTAGGGGTACAAAATTCTGGGAAATTACGGTTAACCACTATTTACCTCAATTGCTGATGATATTTCAACTGCACATTCAGACGAACAAGTGAGCTTATCAAACAGGCTTTCGTATTCTCTGCTGCAGTGGATACATTTTCTAAAAATCATACTCTATGATATTATATGTCGTTAAAGTATTAAAGGCACAGCAATTCGCATTTTACCCATCTTTTGAATTTTTTTAAAGGAGATATTCTTTATTGTGTTTTATATCATGTCAGAATCACCAAGTCCAAAAGACGGAGACGAGACATGTCCCGTATGCAATAAAGCAAAAGGCAAACACATGCCAGAAGAGATACTTGCACGTTCTCGCAAGATAGAAGAATCCCAAAAACAAGAGAGTGGCAAATCACAATGAATTGCAATACAATATCAAGATTCAGCATGATCGGGTTTTCTAAAAAGAAATGACAGTGCTCCCGTTCATTGAAATGATTTTATCAAATCGACAATTTCTCCTAGTAAAACATCATCTGGATTTACAAAGAAAGTTCCAAGTGCTGCAATAACTACTAAGGAAACTGCACCCACTATTCTTATCATTGTATCTTTTTTTATTGTGTTTTCTCTGTTCTTCGAATAGCCCCTCAAGAATTGTCTTGACGATTTTTTTGTCAGATCTTCCTCGTCAATCAAATTTCCATTCAGTTTGGCTGAATCAATGTTGATATCACTCACAAACGGAAAATTTCTTGCATTACATTCTTTGCAATCAATATTTCTTATTGTAATCTTAAATAAAATACTGATAAACAATACGGAATAAACTGCAACAATACTGAGAAAGGGAATCAAATCTCCTTGAACAAACAGATAGGCACCTCTTCATTTCTTTAGTAACATATTGTTCATTTATTGATAAAAATGTAAACGTGATTATGTCTAAAATAGATGGCGTTTAACTAATCTGACAAAACTTGATGGAGAACCTTTATGATTTTGATTCTACAAAATGCCTGTAACAAGTGTAATTGATGTATTTGAAATTGATATTTTCAAAAAAAATCAAAATGGATAGTTATTCGCCTATCCACATTTTTTTGGTACCCTTTTCTGTCGAAATCCAATGGCCCTCCACTCCATCTTTTATCTTGTGTGCAGAGAATATGATGCTTGGAATTAGTGGTCTGCCCTGTGTTTTAATGGCCTCAATTCCTAATCCTTCTCCTGTCTTTTCAACTGCCATCATCACATTGATGACGTCACCTGCTTGAAACGGCATCATAGTTTGATTAATTATGACGTCTTTGTTCTGATCTGTTTGAAGTACACAACGTACATTGGAATTTGATATATCCTTCCCATTTTTTCGTAGCCAAAAATCAATACTACTTACTCCATCACCTGACAATCTCCCTACTTGTGGTGCAGCTATCATTACATAGGTACCTGACGATTCAATGTTGATATCAGCTGGATGTTCATTTGTATGCCCAATTCCAGAAATTGCATCGTTTTGATCCATGAAAACAGGTACAGGTTCT
>JAOUAY010000114.1 GCA_029860565.1 Candidatus Nitrosopumilus sp. | reverse complement strand
ATTCTTGTGTATTTTTTGACAGATTCAATTTTTCAGGAATATTATTTTTAAAATCTTGATCTTCCAGTAAGATACTTCTTTGTTGAATACAATCCAGATGATCTTGATCAGTAGCAGAAATTTTATGACAAATATTACAAAGTTTCATGAATTTCGTTAAACAATACGACGATTTAATAATTTCATTTTGTGCCTCTGAAGCGAGGGATCGTAGTCTAGCTTGGTATGATACTAGTCTGGGGGACTAGTGGTCGCAGGTTCAAATCCTGCCGATCCCACCACACTTTAGTGACTCAAATAATACCAGCATCTAACTCAGGCATGATAAAACTAGAAGATGTTGAAGAAAACATCTATTCTAATTTTCTAGAATCAATGAGAAGCTCAGAAACTAAGCGAATGTATGTAAGAAATTTAAAAAAATTTCTGAATTTAATTCCAAATTTTTAATTTTCAGTAATGACTTGATTTGGTGTGGTAACTGAAAAGGACGTTAATGAGTTATTGACAAAATACACACCAAAACAATTTCTAGATATAATTGATTTAGAATCAGAGTTTTTAGATTATAGATCCAAAGTTATGGTTGCCAACATCCACATTGAACGATTGATGGAATTTCTCATCATTAAAAAATCCACTAAATATGGAGATTTAACCAAACTTCGTTTTTCTCAAAAACAAAAAATCATCCACAAATTGGGAATACTTAATGATGACCTAAATCGTGAATTGAAAATTGTTAATCAGATACGAAATACATTTGCCCACGAAGTTGATCCAATAGGAAATAAAATACCAAATCTAATAAAAAAATTCAAATTTTATGATGAAACTAAAATACCAAAACCCGATAATCCAGTTCGCCAAGCTGCAGCAGATGGATTGATTGTAGGTATGATTACAGAAGTATTAATGAGGTATTTAGTTGAAACACTTTGGAAAATTCACTCCAAAGATGAAAAGTAGATGGTACTAATTTAATCACCAAAAAACTTCAAATCCAATCTATATCTATAACATAAAGGAGAAATGATTTTTTAAATGGATGAACAAGGAAAAAAATGTCCTGAATGTGGGAAAGGATATTCAATAAACAAAGAATCATTTCAGAACCTTACAATTACATATTATGGATGCGGACATAGAAAAATTGTATCAATTGTAAATCAAACTGTTAACATATCTGAAAAAATCGAAAGAGACATTCGAGAAGATTATGAAGAACTTGGTAAATTATACTTAGGTGGTGCATTATCTGCTGCTACATTTGATCCAATACAGAGAGGAAAGAAGCGTTTTGAAGAAAATAGAGAAAAACTATTCAAATTTCTGTGCATAGAAAACAAAATGTGTGAAAAAATCAAAAAACTAGAGAAACATGATACGCTTACATTGTTTAGTACCATTGGTGGACTTTTAATCGGAAGTACTGTTATAAATCCTTTAATTCCAATAGCAGTTGTATCTGCAATCATTGTTAAAATTGGCGTTCGAAAATTTTGCAAGTGTTAGATCTATGCATTAAATTAAATTTCATGTCTACTTGGTACCAACATAATCAACAAAACCCTCTTAATCCTGCCGATTCCATTACAATTTCAATATTTTCAGTAGTTTTTCAAAATTTTCTCGAGTTTTTTCTTGTTTGTATTGTTTCAAAATATCAATTATTTTTTCTTTAGGTGGATTTTTGTAAATTTTTTGAGCTTTTTTTGCATTTCCTGATCCAATAAAAAATGCCTGAGTAATTGATGTAACATTAGATGGCTTTCTTTTGGTGCTAGAGCTTTCAAAATCAATTAGACTAACCTTTGTTTTTCCTACAATGACATGCTTAGAAATATTACTTAACTCTCCATGATCAAAACCTATTTGATCTAATCTATAACAATCTTCTAAAATATTTTTTATTGTAGATTTTAATTTTTTTGCACTTCCAATTCCTTTCAATAAATCTAACCAATCACTAAATTTCTCTCCTTCAAGATATTCCATAATTAAGAAATTTTTACTAACATCAAACATTTTTGGCCCAACATCTATTGAATTTACTAATTTTAGTAAGACTGCCTCATTTTTCATATCGTTTCTTTGTGAGTCTGTTCTTCTAATTTTAAGTGCAATCTCTTTGTTACCTTTTTTTGCAAGAACTACAACCCCCACGTATCCTTTCCCTAAAATTGCCAAGTTTCCGAGTGTAGTAGGACCAGTTAATGAAATTGATTTAATTTTTAATTTTTCTAATTCAGTGATTCTTGATTTTATTTGACGACTAGTAGCTTTTGGATATCCTAAAATTTTTGAATAAGGCTCTTTAGCAAATTTTTTAATTGAAATGAAGGAGTGTACCATCTATTGAAATCAATTCACTTGCTGCCTCTTTAATTGATTTGCTTAGATTTTTGTTTCCTATGGAAACTTTGAAACCTCGTTTAAGATCACCTTGAAGACCTTTTGGTATGCCTATCTGAAGATTTTTTTCCAAAAATTCTATCATGAACTTGACTGCATCAGTATGTTTTCTTTTTTCTAATGAAACTATCTTTCTATCATTTCCCATCCACACTAATTCTGCATTTTTGAGATTTTTAGAAATGAAACTTTTGGTACTGGCATCTCTGAAAAATTCTGGTCCATTCTTGAGATATATTTGGCCAATTTTTGTAGATTGTAAAAAGAAAAAGAGATAGGCTTCATTTTCTTGATCTGTGTAAGGTTCACTTCTAAGTACAGTGAATCCTCCTAATTCTAATTGTGTAGATAATGTAGAAGTTGCTCTTTTAATTTGTCCCCAAATTATATCGGGACTTCTAATTTTAAAATTAAATTTTATCGCTAACAAATTATCCCAATATTTTTTTGATATTCTCGATTTTTTATTCTTGAAAAAATCTAATGATGGTCTTTCTTTAAATGCCCTAGAAATAAGAACAAATTTTCCAATATTTTCATCAGAAATTGCAGCAGCTAAATTTCTATTACTATCAATTGGATCAATAACCACTATTGATGTATCAAATATTTTTGAAGTTTTTCCAATAATTTGTTTTTCTTTAATTTTTGATATTGATTTGATGAGGTTTTCAAAACTACCAAACTCCAAAATCAAAACCTCTGAAATATATCCACTAAATCCTTGTTTTGCTATTTCTGCACCATAAATTCCACTTGACTTTAGAAATGTTTTTAGAATTCTAACTTCATTTCTCATTTTTGATGTTAGGGACTTTTTCATAAATTTAGTATGAAATGGAGATCTATCTGCAGCACTTTTCCATTCTCCAATTTTTACATCATAAAATGGCACAACGTTAATCTTAGTACTCTTAATTTTAGCCTCAACATATGGATGCTGAGAATATCTAATATATGGAAAATACTGTTTTAATGCATCAAAACCAATTTTCTTAGAAATTTTTTCAAATTTTTCTTCTGATACTATTTTTTTGAATCTAATAAAAATATCAATGTCTGCATCTTTAGATAACCAAGTGCCTTTTGCAAATGAACCTCCAAATTCTAATCCTAATACCTCTGGATATTTTTTAATTTCTTTTTCAACTAGATTGTATGCTAATTCTGCGATTTGCTTTTTGGATTGTTCCACTATTTTAGAAGGAACACCAATTTTAGAAATAATTTGTTTCATTTTATTGCTTGAACCTCCATTAAATCTGAATAAATTGGTCCACTTGATGTAAGTTCACTTTTTTTCAATTTAATGCTAGATATTTCCTGTATTCCAAAATCTACCACTTTTTGACTTTCCAATTCATTTGTTATATCTCCAATCTTCTTTTTAATTCTAAATATTGTGATATGAGGTTTAAATGGTTTATCTGAAAAAAAACCTAAAGGTTCCATCACTTTTTCTACTTTTTTGGACAACTGAATTAGCATATTTCCTCCATTTTCATCCGTACCTATCCAAATCACTCTTGGAAATTTGAGTTTTGGAAATGCACCGACTCCTTTTAGAGTGATACTAAAACTTGAAAATTCAATTGTATGAAGAGCCTGAATGATTTTATGTTTGATTTCTTCCGAAATTTCTCCTAAAAATTGTAATGTAAAATGAAAATTTTTTGTTTCTACTGGTTTTGCATCAATGTTAATTTTATCTTGAATTTTTTTTATGGAATTAATTACTTCTTTATTCGAGATTTCAATTGCTACAAAAACACGCATTATAACATTCTTTGAAGTATGTTTATAATAATTTCCGGTAGCTTCATAGACGACCCTTTTTTTTGATATTTATTGACAAAACTAATTGTGTGCTTAACAGGAATGCCTGGTGCTGGTAAATCTACTATTGCTGAAGGATTGAAACCAAAAGGATATGAAATTATCAATATGGGTAATGCTGTAAGAGAAGAAGCAAAAAAAAGAAACTTAGAATCAACTCGAGAGAATCTTGGAAAACTAATGCTTGAACTTAGAGAAAAAAATGGTTCTGGTGCAATAGCAGAACTAGTTAAACCACAAATAGAATCTTCCA
>JAOUAY010000113.1 GCA_029860565.1 Candidatus Nitrosopumilus sp. | reverse complement strand
TGCGGGTGCTGATGATGAGCGGAAAAGCCGTCTGATTTATGATGATGATTATGAGTATTGAAGCATCTCTTTCAATTAATTTCAAAAGTTTGTTGAATTAAACATTTTTTGGATTATGAAGTTAGCTTCTCTTTTTTCAGGTGGTAAGGATAGTACTTATGCTATCTATATGGTACAAAAACAAGGTCATGAAATTGCATGTCTTTTGAGCGTTTTTCCAAAATCTGATGAAAGCCATTTGTTACATCATCCAAATATGGCATGGACAAAATTACAATCCGAATCTATGAACATTCCACAATTACTAATTTCATCTGATTCTGATAATACTGATGAAGAATTATCAAAACTTGAAATATTACTGCAAAAGGCAAAAGAACAATTTGATATTGAAGGAGTAGTCCATGGTGGAATTAAAAGCAATTTTCAAAAAGACAAATTTGAGACTCTCTGTTCTAAATTAGATTTGATTATAGTTGCACCATTATGGGGAATTGAATCACAACAATACATGAATGATTTACTTAATTCAAAATTTGAATTTATAATGACAGTTGTTTCTTCTGATGGTCTGGATGATTCTTGGCTTGGAAAAATGATCTTCAAGTCTGATATTGATATTTTAAAACGTCTATCTCAAAAATTTGGATTTAACTTAAACTTTGAAGGAGGCGAGGCAGAAACATTTGTAATTAACTGTCCTCTTTTCACAAATTCAATTAAAATTAATCAATTTGAAAAAATTTGGGATGGATATAGAGGAAGGTTTGAAATAGTGGATGCTGGGTTGAATTACAATGCTTGATGGTCTTAAGACTAGTTTAGGTGATGCAATCAAAAAAATTGTAAAATCTTCTGGTGTGGATGAAGAACTTATCAAAGAATTATCTAAGAATGTTCAAAGAGCATTATTGCAATCTGATGTTAATGTACGTCTAGTTCTTGAAATTACAAAACATTTGGAAGAACGTGCATTAAATGAGACTCCTCCTCCTGGCCTTTCACGTAAAGATCACATAGTTAAAATCCTATATGATGAACTTTCAAAATTACTTGGTAATGAGTCTGAATTTGATTTTAAACCCGGAAAACAAAATAAGATAATTTTACTTGGAATTCAAGGTAGCGGTAAAACCACCGTGGCATCAAAACTTGCCAAATTTTTAACCCGACAAGGATACAAAGTTGGTGTTGTAGGTTCAGACACCTACAGACCTGGCGCATTAGTTCAACTCAAAACAATGTGTGAAAAATCAAATGTAGAAGTATATGGTGAAGAAAATAATAAGGATTCTCCTAGTATTGTAAAAAATGGGTTAAAATATTTTGCAGGTCAACCATTAGATGTTATTTTAATTGATACGGCTGGTCGTCACAAAGAAGAACAAGATTTGCTTGAGGAAATGGCTAGAATTAATAAAGTTGCAGATCCTGATTTAGCATTACTTGTAATTGATGGAACAATTGGACAGCAATGCTTCAATCAAGCAGAAGCATTTCATAAAACCATACCCGTTGGAGGTGTAATCATTACAAAATTGGACAGCTCTGCAAAAGGTGGTGGTGCACTTGCAGCATCTGCAGCTACTGGTGCACAAATAATGTACATAGGAACTGGTGAACGAATTGACGATTTAGAGAAATTTTCTCCAACACGATTTGTAGGCCGATTGCTTGGGATGGGTGATATTCAAGCAGTTTTGGATTTGGCTAAACGATTAGAAAATGAGGGGGATGATGTTAGGATGAAGAGAATTTCTAGTGGAAAAATGAACATGGATGATTTCTTTTATCAGTTAGAAGAGGTGACAAAAGTCGGTTCTTTACAAGGACTTCTTGATAGTATGCCTGGTCTTTCTGGAATGGTAAAAAATGATCAAGTAGATCAAATGGAAGGCAGAGTTTCAAAATGGCGATACATAATTCAAAGCATGACCAAAGATGAAAAAGCAGATCCTGATTTGTTAAATTCATCAAGAATTAAAAGAATATCTCGTGGATCTGGTTGGCCTGAAGGTGAAGTTAAAGAGCTTATCAAAAATTACAAAAACTCTAAGAATATGATGAAGGCCTCCAAAGGACGTCAAATGCAGGGTACTCTTAGAAAAATGGGCTTGGGATAGTTTTTCACATAAATTCTCCTCTAGTATGTCTGATTATCAAAAAATTATTCCTATAGCAAATAAAATTATAAAAAAATATGATTTATGTTATTATTGTTTGGGGAGGTTATTTTCAAAACAATTACATCTTTCATCAAACAAACTTCTTGGCAAAAAACTAAAGAAAAATAACAACTTGACACAAAAGTGCTATATCTGTAAAAATTTATTTGATAATCTAAACCATTTTCTAAAATTAATGCTTGATGCCTCATCGAATTATTTGTACACATCATTTAGTGTAGGCACAATGATCAAACCGTCCATTATTGATAGAGATGATTATATTCGATCTCAATACAAACTAAAAGGAATTGATAGCATAAAGACTGACATTACAAAAGAATTAGGGCGATCTTTTTCAAGGAAAACAAAAAAAATTATTGATCATCTTGATCCTGAAATCACTTTTACATTAAATTTAAAAGATGAATTATGTCAATTACGATCAAAATCAATTACTTTTTCTGGAAGATATGTTAAAACTTTGAGAGGATTACCACAAAAACAAAAATCATGTGATAACTGTTTTGGAAAAGGATGCAGAACTTGTAATTTTCATGGCATTTCAGAATTTGAAAGTGTTGAGGGTATAATTTCTAAATTCCTTTTTGAAAAAATTGGTGGAACTACAGCTAAATTTACTTGGATTGGAGGTGAGGATAAATCTAGTCTTGTTTTGGGAACTGGTAGACCGTTTTTTGTTAAAATCCTAAATCCTCTTAAACGAAATCTGAAATTATCCAACGTTTACTCTAATTCTCTTAAAATTAATCATCTCAAACTAGTCTATACATCTCCAAAAAAACCCCTCAAATTCAATTCTTCAATAAATGTTAAAATTTCTACTGAATCTAAAATCAATTCAAAAAATTTAAAAAAATTAAAAGATCTTCCAAATAATCCTATAGTGGTTTATGATAACACTGGAAAACGTCTTGAGAAGAAAATTTTTAATATAAAATACAAAAAAAACTCAAATAATGTGTTTACTTTAATGATAAAAGCTGAGGGTGGCCTTCCAATTAAGAGATTTGTAAGTGGTGATGATGTGTCGCCTGGAATTTCCAAAATTCTTGATATTCCTTGTGTATGTCAAGAGTTTGATTTTTTTAATATTGAAGTCTAATGATAATTAAACATGGTAGTATGATTTTTGAATATTTTAAATCATAGGTTTTAAATTCAATATTCATAATTTATTTGAAATAATAATGGGCAGATACATAATTGGCTCAAATAGTAACCACTGGTAATTATTGATCATTAATCTGATCCCATTTGTTGATTTTATTTGGCTCTTGAACATAAGTCAGTATTTTGAGATTCCATTCTATGTCCAACTTTGGAAAGGATTGGCAAAGACAGCCCACTAGTAGTACTTCAGAGCGTTTACAAGGTTTGATAAAAAAGGAACAGCCTCTAAAACCAAGAGTGGAAAATACCATCAAAGGATTAAACCGACCAATATCAAAGTTAGACAATACATCAAAACAACTGTCACAAAAAGAACAAAAACTCTTTAACAGAATTGTACAGGCAAAGCAAAGTGGTGATATTCGTACAGCCAAAGCTCTTGCAAATGAACTAGTTCAAATAAAAAAGACTAGATCAATGATGGGAAACATGAAATTATCTGTAGAAAGAACACAGCTTAGATTAACGACTGTAAGTTCTGTGGGTGATGCTATAGTTTCCATGAGGCCTGCAGTATCTGTAATGAAGGCCGTGGTTCCTGCAATGAATAATGTAATGTCTCAAGCAAGTAGTGAAATTGAATCTATGGGAAATATGCTTGGAGATATGATGCCTAGCTCTTTAGGTGAAGGTAATTCTTTTGCTGATTCTGGAGTATCAGATCAAGAAACAGATTCTATTCTACAAGAAGCAGCAGCAGTTGCAGAAACACAAATTGGTGATAAATTCCCATCTGTTCCAACTAATTCTGGCAGTGTAGGTACATCTGTAAGTGAATTCACAGGTTGATGGAAGAATTTTAGAAAAATAAAACCATTTGTTGTAATTTCAAATTCTATAATGTGAGTGACTCTTAGGAATTTTACATTGTAATGGTTTTTCTGATCTCTGAGTCGTTTTCTAGAGAATATTTTATGAAGTTATGCCACCTAAAAATATATCAATGATCAAAAAATCTGCTGTCAATTTATGTTACAATGATAACAATTAACTAGCACTAAATATTAAAAATCTACATGCCAGTTAGAAAAAAAGGTAAACATCAAAGACATGCTGATCAAAGGGCTGAAACACGTAAAAAAAAGAAAGCCTGCAAACCACGTTCCTGATCTAATCAACCTTTTTACATTCAGAATTGTGGAGGGC
>JAOUAY010000112.1 GCA_029860565.1 Candidatus Nitrosopumilus sp. | reverse complement strand
GTTCTTTTTGTTGGAGTTGGACAAGAATATCCAGATCTAATACCCTTTGATAAAGAAATTTTCTTGGAAACTGTTTTTGGTTCATTAGATAATGTTGAAATAAAGAAAATTGCAGAACCAACACCAGAGCCAGAACCAATACCAGAACCAACACCAGAGCCAGAACCAATACCAGAACCAACACCAGAGCCAGAACCAACACCAGAGCCAGAACCAACACCAGAGCCAGAACCAACCCCAGAACCAATACCAGAGCCAGAACCAATACCAGAAATACTATCTTCCTCAGATGATCCTTTTGATGGAATAAGTGATGATGATATTGCAACTTATTCAGACCTATTCGATGTTCCTCCGCCTGAAAATGATCATGATGCTATCCAACTTGGAAACAAAATTCGTGAATGGATTAAACATGACCGATTTGAAACTAGCGAATCTCCCGATGAAAAAAATAACAAGGAACTTGAATCTGAAGATGTACAAAAACATGATAAAAAAGAAAAACCTAAAAAGAAACGAGGTCTATTCGGGTTCTTGAAGAAATGAAACTCAAAACAAAAGATTTACTCACTTTATCGGAATTGACCCCAAAGGAATTTTTAGGATTAATCGATTCTTCCATCAAACTAAAAAAAGAACTCAAAAAAAATACAAGCAAACCCATTTTAAAAAATAAAACATTAACGATGATTTTTCAAAAACCATCTACTAGAACCCGTGTAAGTTTTGAAATTGGAATGCTTCAATTAGGTGGACATGCAATCAATTTGTCATCCAATGATATGCAATTGTCTCGTGGTGAATCTGTTGAAGATACTGCAAAAACCCTTTCACGTTATTCTGATTGCATAATGGCACGTGTTTATGAACACAAATTATTGGAGAAATTATCTAAACATGCAAGTATACCTGTAATTAATGGCTTGTCTGATTCTTTTCATCCTTGTCAAATTTTAGCTGATTTCATGACAATTAAAGAAAAGAAAAAAAAATTCAAAGGATTAAAAATTGCTTGGATTGGAGATGGAAATAATGTGTGTAATTCTATGATTTATGGTGCTGCATTATCTGGAATTGATATGTCTATTGCAACTCCAACTGGATTTGAACCTGAAAAAACAGTTGTTCTTGAATCTAAGAAATTAACTAACATTGAATTGACTACCGATCCATTCATTGCAACTAAAAATGCCGACGTGGTTGTTACTGATACTTATTCTTCTATTCATAATAGTGATCCAAAAAGATTGAAAAAATTTCTTCCAAAATACCAAGTTAATTCTAAATTAATGAGTAGTGCAAAGAAGAATGCGATCTTTTTACATTGTCTTCCAGCTAAGAGGGAACAAGAAGTAACTTCATCTGTAATTGATGGTTCACAATCTGTTGTTTGGGATGAGGCAGAAAATCGTCTACATGCTCAAAAGGCTTTACTTGCCGCTCTGATTTACGCTTAACGTATATAAGAGCAGATTCAAACTCGGTTTCTATAGATGGCTTATTCGAAAATATTGAGAAGATTAAGAGAAGAAAAGACCAATTATAAAAAACGTGGAACCATGCTAACAGGTAAACGAGATTTCATTACTGTAAATATTACTAATCAAAATACTCAAGTCCAAATCCTTACACCTGGAATGACTGGTGACAAAGTTATTGCATCTGCACATTCTAGATATTTACTTGAAAAAGGATGGAAGGGTTCCAGAAAAAGTGTACCTGCAGCATACCTTACAGGTTATTTGGCTGGTAAGAAAGCACTTGGACAAGGTGCAAAAGATGCCATTATGTATACTGGGACTAGGAGGTATACTCAAAGAATGGCAGCTGCACTGAAAGGAATTGTTGATGCCGGCGTTAAAGTCCCAGCTGATGAAAAAACATTTCCTCCTAATGAAAGAATTAATGGCGAGCATCTTACTGTTAAAAATGAAATTTCTAAAATAAAATCTTCAATTGATAGTGAGGTTAAATAGAAGTGAGTCAAACAGCACAATCTAAAGGATCTCAAGGGCAATCTAAACCAGGACAAGGTGGGAGAGGTAGAGGTCCCCCAGTGTATGGCCGTGGTCCAGTCGGAGGAGCAGCTGGTGCACGTCCAAGAAGACCACGAAGAGAGCCAGAAGAAGAAGTTTGGGTCCCAAAAACTGTTTTGGGACAAAAAGTTGCCTCTGGTGAAATTTCATCTTTGGAAGAAATCATTGAATCAGGATTAAGAATTCAAGAGTCGGGAATTATTAAGAAATTATTACCTGACTTGAAAAGTGAAGTTGTAGATGTGGGAATTATTCAAAAAATGACTTCAAATGGTCAATCAACTAGGTTCAAAGCAATCGTTGCAGCTGGTAACGAAAATGGTTACTTGGGTATTGGTCAAGGAAAATCTAAACAAATGAGAATTGCTATTGAAAAAGCAACGAGTCAAGCTTTTCTTAATGTGAACCCCATCAAAATGGGATGTGGAAGTTGGGAGTGTAGATGTACTCAAAAACATTCGGTTCCATTCAAAGTTAAAGGAAAAGGAGGTAGTGTCACAATTGAAATTATTCCTGGACCTCGTGGATTAGGTCTTGTTGCAGGTGGTAAAATTAAACGATTATTGGAATTGGCTGGTCTTAAAGATGCATGGACTACAGCAAAAGGTTCTACTCCTACAATGAATTCGACTTCAAAAGCTATATTGGATTGTCTCAGACAGACGTTCAGTCAGGGTTGATAAAAAATGGTAAATGCATATCTTGTTGTTAGAATAAAAGGTCAAGCCGATTGTCCATATTGGGCAACCACCACTATGACTTTGTTAAAATTAGATAAAAAGTATCGTGCAACTATTTTACCTGCTAAAGATAACACTTTGGGAATGTTAAAAAAAGTACAACACTATGTGTCTTGGATTGAAATTGATGCTTCTTTGGCAACAGAATTGGTAGATAAGAAAGCAAGAAAAGACGGTTATCAAAAAGTTACTGCTGATGATCTAAAAGAACTTGGATTTGCAAGTGCTGAAGAATTGGGAACAGCTTTGGCTGAAGGGAAAGCTACATTATCAAAATTAAAACCTCTAAAACCTTGGTTTGCTTTAGCACCCCCAATACATGGATTCAAAAGAAGCACCAAGAAATTATATGGCCAGAAAGGCATGCTTGGACTAAATAAAGAACTTGATACTATAGTACGGAGAATGATTTAGCATGGCAACTAGATTACGAAAGACCAGACGACTTAGAGGTGGACGACACATGGGATGGGGACAAGTAGGTCAACACCGTGCAAGTGGTCATAAGGGTGGTCTTGGAATTACAGGTATGATGAAACATCATTGGAGTTCTACTTTAAAATATGAACCAGATCACTATGGCCATGATTCCACTAAACCACCTCACCCAAATATTACGAAAAAATGGACTAGTGTACGTGATCTAGACGACTTGTTTACTAAGTTTGGTAAAGAAGAAGAAGGAAAAAAAATTGTAGATCTTGAAAGTGCAGGATATGAAAAACTCCTTGGCGGCGGAAAACTTACTAACGCTTATTCCGTTAAAGTTCAACAATTTACAGCTTCTGCAGAAGAGAAACTAAAAGCTGTTGGGGGAGAGGTGTTATCTGATAATGGCTGAAGAAGGTACTATTACTGCTATTATTCGAAAAGTCGTTTTTAAAGCAGAACCTTATCTTCCTCAAGTACCTAAACCTAAAAAGAAAATCCCCCTTCAGGTTAGATTACTGTGGTGTGGAATTGCATTACTTATCTACATGATAATGGGTCAAACTCCATTATTTGGAGCCAGTGCACCTGCATTTGACTTTCTTGCATTTGCTAGAGTAATTTTTGCATCCCAACAAGGTACTTTGGTAGAATTAGGTATTGGACCTATAGTTACAGCTGGACTCTTGATGCAATTATTGAGAGGTTCAGATATTCTCAAATTTGACTTCAAAAAACCTGAAGAAAGAGGAATTTTTCAGACAGCTACTAAACTAGTGACATATGTTGTAATCGTTGCTGAATCTATTGTATATGCTATAGCAGTATATGGTCCAGGTGTTGCTGAACCCTATGTCTTGTATGTGTTGATTGGTCAACTGATGGCAGCGTCTATAATTGTCATGTTCTTGGATGAATTAATTCAGAAGGGTTGGGGTCTAGGTAGTGGAATTAGTTTATTCATTATGGCAGGTGTTGCTCAACAGATTCTTTGGAGTATGTTTAGTCCGTTACCTGCAGGAGATGGTGGGACGATTGGAATTATTCCATATATCGCTCAATCTATCATGGCCGGCGATGTTTCTCAAATTCTGTTTCGTTCAAATCAACTTCCGAGTATATTTGGATTGTGTCTTACTGCAGGAATATTGCTAATACTCGTATTCACACAGGGTATGAAAATTGAGATACCAATAGTCTCAACAAAATACAGAGGTTTCTCTGCTGTTTATCCTATCAAACTGATGTATGTTTCTAACATTCCTGTTATCTTAGCTTCCGCATTGACTGCAAATGCTGTTTTCATTT
>JAOUAY010000111.1 GCA_029860565.1 Candidatus Nitrosopumilus sp. | reverse complement strand
GGAATTTGATTGATTGTAATGTTCAGCAACATCTCAAGCTCTTTTCTATCCTCAGGAGATTCCATGTTCTACAAATTATTCAAAGACTAAAGAGTATTTCCAGTCAGTTTCTCATATGCAATCACATAGCGCTCTGTCATCTTTGAGATAATATCTTTGGGAATCAACGGGGCTACTGGTTCCTTTCCTGCATTGCGTTCATCATCGAATTGTTTTTGATATCCATTGGCAGTCAGCCAGTCTCGCAATAGTTGTTTGTCGTATGCTTCCTGTATTTTTCCCACCTCAAAAGAAGATTTTGGCCACAGACGATATTCATCAGGTCCAATAGAGTCACCCAAAGTAATGATACCATCCAAAAGTCCGAATTCTAATTTTAAATCAGCTAGGATAAATCCGGCATTATCTGCAATTTTTGCCATCTTTTTGTAGATGTCAATAGAAGTTGTTTCCAACCAGTCATATTGCTCTTCAGTAACCAAATTCATCTCCAATGCCTTGGATTTGTTAATTGGAATATCATGTTCAGATTTTGTGGTAGGATCAAATATCGGTTCAGGGAGTTTTGCAGCTAATGTGGTATCAGTCCCCTCAGGCACAGTAACCTCACCTTTTTTCCACCTGCCAACCAGACTACCATAAAAATATCCCCGAACAACGCATTCCATTGGAAGCATCTTCATCTTTTTTACAACAATCTCCGTATCAGATTCTCGTCGAATGAAATGATTTGCTACAGACAACTCATTGAACCAAAACTCTGCAAATTTGCACAAAATTTTGCCCTTGTGTGGAATGTCTTGTTTGAATTTGACATCAAAAGCTGATACCCTATCTGAGAATTTGAATAGGATGTGGTCTTCATCCACATCATAGAGATCCTTTACTTTGCCGCTGGTAAGGAATTTCAAGTAATTATGTCTGATTCTAACAGAATTTAACTGCTAGTAGCAGATTCTGGAAGGAATATTCAAAAAGACCATTACTGATGTAGATAACAGATGAGTAATCTGGATGAATCAATAGGAAAAATACTATTGGAACTTCAAAAAGAGGATCCCGACACATTCAAGAAACTCATGAAAAAAGCTCAAGAAGACAACCCTGAACTCTTTGAAGAGGATGTGGATGAAGGCAATAAGAAAATTGACGAGTACAATCAGGATGTAGATGAATATAACAAAAAAGTAGAAGAAGAAAAATAAATTAAAAAATTTAATGGCTTGAAATTATCAATCATGAATGATCATATGGATATCAGAAAAAATAAGATTCCCACACTTAATCCATAACTTTTCATAAAATATGATTAGATTATTCTATTGAATTTTGTAATTATATTTACCATTAAAGTTTGAATTAATTTTTTCAATTAACTTTTTAACAACGTTTTCATCTAATTTAACATGATAATTTTCTGTAATTATAAAATCAGATATCCAGATAGTCTTTTCTTCTAGTAATTGAATCATAGAAACACAGATTATCCATCTATAAACAATTCCTGAATGTCATATACTAACGATGTTCTGCTCTGATTAACCTCATGCAAGAATCCAATAGAATAATCAAGACAGATACAAAATCTATAGTTTCACAAGTATCTTTTCTGATTTGTTTTGGGGGCTAGTCCAAAGGTCAGGATCAGTGTTTTCTCCTTTTTGTCTAATAAACTCCTCAGTATTGCTCGTTATTTGTTCCAATACTTTTTTTGCAACCTCCATGTCTTTTTTTGAGATTTTGTTTAATCCCATATTTCTTATCTCCAAGATACATTCAATTATTGGATCCACAATATCTCTAGATTTTTTAGTCATAAAGATCAAATTATTTCTTCGATCCTTTGGATCTGATTGCCTTGTAAGATATCCCTCTTTTTCCATTTTGTCTATTACAGGTACAAGTGTGGGGGCTTCAACAAATGCCATGTCTGCTATATGTTTCTGTGTAATCCCTTCCTTTAATGAAAGTACGACAATTATTTTCCATTTTGAGCCCGCAAGGCCAAAACGTTCACGTAATTCAATATCAGCTGCTTTTTCCCATGCCTTTGAAGATGTTTTTAGCATAAGCCCGATACTTTCTTTGAGATCTAGTGTTTTTATTTCAGATTACCTCCTATTTTCTCTTTTTATCAAGATACGTAGTGAATTAATTAGCATTATATTAATTGATATTATATTTATTTAAAATATAATCATTAGTACACTAACCTTTATTATTTACAACTGATTGGTCAAAATAATGAATCTAGGTTTCATTCAGACATGGACGAATTCAGGAAAACTATCAAAAATTAACATGAATCTATTTCATTTTATCATCGTATGTGCAATTTCAATTTCTCTTATTCAAACCAGTTATGCACAAACCACAATAGATTCAGGGGAACAAATTACGTTTACGGATAATTTGTTAAATGATCCGGCTGCACAAGATATTTTGAAAAAAATAGAGCAGACAAGAAAATTGATCGAGCAATTGGAACAAAAGGAATATGAAAAAAACCAGGCCCAAGAAAACCTTCAAAAAAAGCGTGATATGTCAGTCGAACGTCTCAATCAGGATCTTAATGAATGGGAAAGATTATGGGAAAAGCATTCCTCGAGAAATACGTTCAATGAATTCGTAAACAAGAAGCCGTCATATGTTCAGGGAGTGTTTTGGGATCAATTCGAATTCAAAGAGAAAAAAGTCAATGCAGGAAGAATTGCAATGAATCAGGTGTTGATAAATGGTGGAACTATTCAAGATGCAAAGGATGCATACAACAAAGCTGCGGCCACTAAAAAAATTGAATTAATAGAAATGAACTCTCAATTTAACATAAAACATAATCTGGCAGATCATAGAGAACAGCAAATCTTCAACTCTACAGGACAAATCCACATGTCACCAGTAACACAGACAAAACTAGCCACCTTTTATTCAGACTATAAAATACAGCCAAGTTACATGATTGCCAATTCGGATGCAGTCATATCCGAGATTGATTCCGGCACAAAATGCAATGAAGGACTCGTGCTAGTATCACGTGTGACCTCGGGAACTCATTCGTGTGTTGATGAAAGTATTGCTAAAAAATGGATAAGTGAGGGAATTAATGGAATCGTCATTTCAGATGGGGTACCACCTCTTTCCAAGGTTCAAGTAAATCCTGGGACAGAGTGTAAAGAAGGACATCAGGTAGTTTATGACATTGCAACATCAGAATACCAGTGCGTTTTAGAAGCAGTCGCAAAAGAAATGATAAGTAATGACATTGCAGAGAATCATACTCTTATTGATTACATTCTCAATAAGGACAAACTAAAGGTGTATGAGGACACAACATATCAAGTAAACCAAGAAATTCTAAGAATTAATGAGGAACATGACATCAAAAAGAAAACACAAGAGTCAAAATACAATGAGAGTCTTAAAAACGAGGATTTAGTGGCAAAACAGAAAATGCGAGAGATCATCAAGGAATACAAGATTGGAAACATCACAAGAGAGGATGTGACCAAACAGATTTCAGAGACAAGAAAGACAAAGGATGCCAATAAAGAAAGAATACTCCAAGAAAAAACAGATGCAGTAGATAGACTGGAATTAGAACTAAAAGACAGAATATTAGAAGCAGTGAAAGGGTACGAGAACAATTCTGATATCAATGTGGATTGGGATTATCTGAACAAAACATCAGATATTATGTTAACTGTAAATGATGATGACATCACCAAGATTAGCAAAACATCATTCTCAGGTAAAGATGAGGTGTATCTGGAGAATATTGACGTAATCAACTCTTTTGGCCAAAGGTTTGATGAGATTAAATCCAATCAAATTTTGCAAGTTGCAGCAGACATTACAAACCCACATGATTTCAAAAATAATTTTGTGTACATGGTGGAGATAACAAATGAGAGGGATATTCCAGTCCAACCAGCAAAATGGATGACTGGCACACTAAATCCAAATCAAACCCTTAATGTCAGTCTGTCATGGATTCCAGAAGAAACAGGGACGTTTAATGCAGCCGTGTTTATTGGTACAGAAATAGATTCAATTTTACATGTAGATGATATTAAAATTAATGTAAATCCAGAGGTAGATGTATCTGATAAGGATTATTGTAAAAAAGGGCACGAATTGCTTTTCAAATACTCAGACAATTCTCCAATCTGTGCAACCCCAAATACTGCATCAAAACTGATCAGCATTGGATTGGTATTTGATTAAACATAAAAAAACCCTGGAAGAAAAGAGGGCAAGAAATCTTGTTTCAGAATATGTTGATATTGTGTTTTATCTAACAATAACTCAATTGCAATGACAACAGTTCAATCAATCTCTAAATTTTATCAAGATAGAATGTGGAAACTGAGAATCATCACATTTACTGCAGGTGCAGTTGTGATGGGATTGGAGATCATCACAAGCAGAATTCTGACTCCAGTTTTTGGCAGTACGATATACACCTGGGGAAGCCTGATTGGAGTAGTTTTGAGTGGCTTAAGCTTGGGTTATTTTTTGGGCGGAAAGG
>JAOUAY010000019.1 GCA_029860565.1 Candidatus Nitrosopumilus sp. | reverse complement strand
TATCTTTTCAAAATTCAAAAATGAAGTTTTAGAAAAAGACAAATGATTCTTATCATTGTTTATTGTGTTTAATTTTATTAATTATTTTGATGTGTCTTTTTAGATATAATTCATCAATAGGATTTTTTTGTAATCTGGCATTGAATTAATTTTATCGAACTTACACTAATAATTATTATAAAAATCAAATCTTATTCAATGCTTAATTTTGATAATTTTAAATAAAAAAATTATGTGTGCTGGGAGTAACCCTCCTTTTGTTTTCACGATATTTCGCTTTGCAGCCTACCTGAACTTAGTACAGGATCTTTGAGTTCTGTTTGGCTTTGCTCCATGTGGGTCGTCTTTTTCATTCCTTTTATGGGAATCTCAGGTTTTGCCATCATTGTGTATGCCATATTGGATTATTTTCTGCTCCGTTGCCAATCATCTCTGATTATCTATCTCCAGATCACATTTCCTGTATGGAGGGAGGAGTTTCCTCTGCCGTAGCAGCGTGTCGTGCTCCAGCTCACATGATAACTGTATTCATCTATTTGATTTGAGTATTACTTTTCAGGTTTTGTGCCTATTATGAACAAAGTTCCGTATTCTCTTTTCCATTTCTTTTTATTTTTCAAATCTTTGATGTGTTTGGTTTTAACATCAAATCCTGTTTTTTGAAAGAATTCTTTCCATTCTTTTTTTGAATGAAGATGCATTTGTATTTTCATTATTCCTGCCCACCGTGCAGTTGCTTTATTATCTGTGTAAAAGTCAGTTCCACAGAAAAACTGTCCTCCAGGTTTTAACAATTTATATATTTTTTCAAGTGCAATTTCAATAGAATCTGAATAATACAGTGATTCCATAGAAAAAATAAAATTGAACTTCCCTTTGTAACTCATTGATTCGATATCTGTATGGATAAATTCTTCTTTTTTACTGTCTGCTTTCTTTTTACATTGAATAATCATTTTTTTACTTTTGTCAATCCCTATGGATTTTTTACATTTTTCTTCTTTTGCAATCTTTCTTACTACCCAACCATTTCCACATCCAACATCTAAGAATGTGAATGGGTTATCAAATGATATTGTTTTTAAAAATTTCAAAACATTTTTTCCATGCTCTACCTCCATCACTTCTGCTCTTCCGTTTTGAGCCCATTCATCAAAAGTTTTTCTAACACTATCCATGTTTTCATATTTTTCTTGTTTGCATTATAATCTTCGTCTTGTTGATCTTTAATATGAGTAAATTTTACGCATTTTTTATATTTGATTTTTAATAATTAAGTAGTATCTTGTTCATTTGATTCTGGTGTTTGTGCTACTTAATTATAACATCGTGATTGGTTGTAATTGATTTCTTTAATGTAAAATAATCATTTCTTCCCTTTTACTAAATTGAATAGTTGTCTAACCGCAAGTTTTGGATGATGTGTTGCCAATTTAATCATGTTAGATAGTCCAAAATCTGCCTTGATAAAATCAAGGAATTCTTCAGATTTTAATTCTTTAATGATGTCTAGTTCTTTATCCCATTCTTCATCTGTTAGACCAATCCATCTATCTTGAACTTTTCCTGCGGAATTGATCTTTGATTCAATCTCTTTTCTCCAGTTTTCCTCATAAGGATAAAGTGCATCTTTGTCTGTTTTACCTGATTTTATGGCTACTGCGGATATTTTTCCAGCCACCCTGCCAAATTTTATTGCATATCTGATTCCTTCCAAAACTAGTGGATTTGCTTGTCCAGCTGAGTCTCCTACCAGTATCAAATTATTAAAAACAGTTTTTCTTGATAATCCGTCATTTGGAATCAAACCATAATGAAATTCTATTGGTGTTATTTCTCCTAATTTTTTTATTGGACCTAATTTCTTTTCTATTAATTCTTTGAGTCTTTGTGTGGGGTCTACATCTGATTCTGGTTTTCCTATGCCTACTCCAATCCTAACTATGTTGTTTCCCAACGGGAAAATCCATGCATAACCTGCAGGTGAATATTGTTGTCCCACCATCAACCACCATGTTTCTGAATCCACCTTCTCTACTTTTACCTCATATTCTGCACCTGCTCCAAATCTTTTCCATTGAGTTGCAAATCCCATTGCCTTACATACAGTTGATGTGAATCCACTGGCATCAATTACTACTTTTGAATGAAATGTTACTTTTCCATCAGGTCCCGTACCCTTAACTCCTACAATGTCTCCTTTTTCATTTTTTATAACTTCATTAACATTCATTTTAACAAAAATATCTACTCCTAATTGTTCAGCTTCATGCGCTAACCATCTGTATGTTTTTCTTACATCCAAAACTGCTGCCCTTGGAATTGAATCACTGATGGTGACTTCGTTATTGGGAGAACAAAATGAAAAATTTTTGATTGGATTAAAACAATCATCTGGAATTCCAAATTCTTTGATGTTTTGAATCCATGTGACTCCGCTGGTCCTGACTGTCTCTGCAATTGAATTTTCTTTTTCAAGTAAAGCTACTTTAACTCCATTCTTTGCAGCTGCAAATGCAGCTGATGATCCTGCTGGCCCTCCTCCTACAACTACTAAATCATAATGATGTTCTTCTGACAATTAATTAAATCATAATGGTCTAGGATATAATTTTGAGGTATGTTGTACGGGTTATTTTTTTAATACTGGGGTGCCTGATGTGTCATTTTCTCTTTCTGAATCAAATGTTTCCATATGTGCTAGATCTCTGTGCATAAAACTGTGAGTTTCGCCCTCTTTTTTTCTACAGAATTTGGAATGAATGGTTTCCTCAATTTTTAAAGTGGTTTCATTTTCATGAAATAGACGTTTTCCACAATCAGGACAAATGAATTCAGGCATGAATTTATTCTGTGTTAAATCTATTTAGATGTTTCAGGCGATAGTAATATTTCCTATCTCTCAAACCCAAGCTTTAGATGTTTATTCCTTGGTGATTAATTATGGATGAGTTTGAACTTTTACCTTTTATTATGTGGTCCGCAGTTACTGGAATTATTATGTTGATCACTGGATTTAGCTATCGTGCATATAAGAGGAAGAATAATTATAAGATCTCTTCATCTTGAATTGAATTTAAAAATAAAAGATTATCCTTCTGAAGCTGATTTGCCGCCATCTACATTTAGAATGGATCCTGTAACCCAATTTGCTTCATCTGATGCTAAATAGAGTGCAGCATTTGCAACATCTATTGGTTCGCCTACTCTTGCAAGAGGTAATCTTTCTTCAAGAACTTTTCTTGCTTGAGGATCATCGAGATACGGTTTTATCATTCCTGAATTGATGATTCCTGGATTAATACAATTACATCTAATGTTTCTTCTTGCATATTCTACTGCAATTGATTTTGTAAACATGGAAATTGCAGCTTTAGTTGATGAATATATTGCCAAGTGAACTCTTGGTATTGCTCTTTCACTTGAAATGGACCCAACGTTTACTATTGCTCCACTTTTAACGTCTGACATTTTTGAAAGAACAGCTTTTGACATGTGAAATACTCCTAACAAGTTGATGTCAATAAGTTTCTTAATTTCTGAATCTTGCATTTCATGAAAATGTATTGGGTCATTAATTCCTCCTGCATTATTTACTAAAATGTCAATTTTACCATATGTATCCATGATCTGATTTACTGCTTGTAGTACCTGAGATTCATCAGTTAAATCACATGGCACCGATGCGGTTGATTCTTCATTTCCGATCTCTTTTCTAGTGGCCTCTAATTTCTCCAAATTTCTTGCAATCATAATTACTTTGGAACCCTCTTCTACGAATCTCTTCACGATCCCTTTACCTATATCCCCTGATGCTCCAGTAACGATGGCAACTTTATCATTTAATCGCATAATATTACACCGTGCTCATAGCTTATAGAATTTTTGTTAAATTTTATTCATGATTTTGGTTTATTTTCCTTGTTTATTTTTTTGAGATATTCGATTATTCCTGTATAATCTGTGTCACCAAATCCTTCTTTGATCGCATTTTCATACATTTCTTCTGCTTTACTGATCATAGGTAGTTTGATTCCTAATGTTTTCGCGGTATTTATAATGGTGGTGATGTCTTTTTTTAGATTTGTAAGTGTGAATGTCGTATCATATTTACCTTCTATCATTTTGTATGCTTTTTTTTCACTCATTCCAGTTTTAAAATATGTAGAGTTTAGAATCTCAAGAAATATTTTTGGATCTACATTTGATTTTTTTACAAACATTATGCCTTCAGATAAAGCGAGTGCTAACATAGTAATTTGAAGGTTCATGGCTAATTTGACAGAATGTGCAACACCACTATCTCCTAGGAAAAACACTTTGCTTGCAATAGTATCAAGGATATTTTTACAATAATCAAAACTTTCTTTATTTCCTGATGCCATCATTACTAATTCTCCAGTAATCGCAACATTTGGACCGCCCATTACTGGAATGTCCAATTTATTTATCTTGGATTCTAGAAATTTTTTTGAAATCTTTTTTGATTCTAGTGGATCAATTGTACTCATATCTGCAACAATTAATTTTTCATGATTTCCTTCGACAATTCCATTTTTTTCAAATGAAATTTGCTTTACTGCATTTGCATCTTTTACTATGATGATGACTAATTCTGAATTTTCTGCAATCTCTTTTGGAGATGCTGAAATTTTGGCTCCTTTTTCTTTTAGTTGTAGTGCTTTTTCTTTTGTTCTATTGTAAACTGTTACTTCAAAACCTGAATCTATCAAGTGTAGTGCTACTGCATTTCCTAACATTCCTAACCCTATGATTCCTATTTTTTCTATTCTCATTTCTTCTCCAAAATTATACTGTTAACGGCGTTCTTCATTTTGAATTTCCCAATGTTTGTTTCCAAATCTGGAAGCTGTAAATTCTAATTGGCCTATTGTCTTATCTCCTTTTTTGACTTTGGCAAAATCAAATTTTTTCATTTTAATTATTTTCTCTTTGGGCTTGTATCCCCCCTCAATAACTTTTACTTTGAATCTTTTGCTTGCTTTGATGATCATCTTTCTTGCAATCTGAACGTCTCCGATCCATGAAAACATTTCAAAATCTCCAAAATTTTCAGTAGATATGGCATAACCGTATAATCTAGCTTCAAGTTTCACGGATTGAGATTTTGCTTGTTCATTTAACCAAGATATTATCTCTTCTCCATGACCCTTCTCTACTCCAAATGTTTCTGAATCTCCCATATGATCAAACTCACAATGTCAAACAATAATAATCATTTTCAAATCACTGTTAAACTAAAATATTGATTTAATCATGAAACTTTATGCTCACAATTGACTGTAAGGATGTCATATCTATAAAAAATGAATTACTTGTTTATGTGGCCGATCAAATGGCTGCAATTCCTACCTTAAAACATAATCAATTTACTTTATCTGTATTGGATGATGATGATATTCTTGATTCTACTGCAGTAATTTCTGCAATCAAAGAATATTTGGATTCAATAGATCAGGGGAATAATTTTGCTGTAATATCTAATAATGATATGATAAACATAACATCCATCTCTGGAAAAATCATTGAAGAGGATGCTGTTGAATCTCAAAATGACATGTTTTCATGCACTCATTGTGGATTTGTAACCATGTATGAAGTAGAATTGAATGCTCACATGAGAATTCATTATCTTTGAACTTTTTTAAAAATCCCAAGTAATATTTTTCTTTTAATCTCTGGCATTTCTACTGCCATTGAAAAATCATAATGTGGGAATTTGTTTTGATATTCTGAAATGTAACTATTTGTTATCCTATGTGTGTTGAAACTGGTTCTAATCTCATCTATTTTGATTTGATTTCCAAAAACATCATAAATTAATATTGTATATTGATTTGGTTTTACTTGGTATTTTGAACTACAATACCATAAAATTCCTAGTGTTACGACAAAAAATCCTGTTACAAATTTATCCATAATTTTTTTCATATGCTGGTTTTCAACAGGATCTTTATAAGCAATAATTACAAAAATTGTTTGTGAGAAAACCTTTGAAAAATAATGTAGCTAAGGTTTATTGTGAAAAATGTGATCTCATTTTTGAGTCACGTGAACGATTTGAAAAGCATTTTGATAGCCATTCATCGAATTTTGTTTGTGAAATATGTCCGATTGATATGGCCATTGCAAAATTTGTGAATCTGTTTAAACGAAAATCTTCTCGTAATTTGGAATAAGTTTTTTTAACCTACTCGTGTTGTTTTGAATTATGAACAAAAAAGTCCTAATTCTAGGCGTCATAGTTATTGCAATTGTTGCAGGCGTTGCAGCCTCGTTTTCTGCATCTACTTCTGAAACTGTTAATCTTGACATGGGTAGAACCCATGGTACCATTTCTACTGCTATGGGCTCTCCAATTTTGGGTGACCCATCAGCTCCAATCACTATTGTTGAATTTGGTGATTATCAATGCCATCAATGTTTTAACTGGTTTCATAATACAAAGCCTGAATTAACTCGTGATTATATTGAAACTGGAAAAGTGAATTTAGTTTTTGTTGACTTGGCATTTTTGGGAAGTGATTCCCCAAAAGCAGCTCAAGCATCATATTGTGCTGAAGACCAAGAAATGTACTGGGACTATCATGATCTTCTTTACGCTTCTCAAGAGTCAACAATTGATGGAGGGTGGGCCAATTCTGAACGACTGAAGGCATTTGCATTTAGTTTGGGACTTGACATGGAATTGTTTGAAAGTTGCCTTGATTCCGGAAAATATTCAAAGCGTGTTCAATATAATATTCAACAAGCAAGAGAGCATGGTGTCAGGGGAACTCCTGGGTTCTTCATAGTCGGTCCTGATGGACAACAACAACTTGGTGGGGCACAACCATTTTCAGTGTTTAAACAAATACTGGATCCTATAGTCTAATGGTATTTGCTATAAAATTTGTATTTTCAAATTCTAAATACATTATCTTAGCAATCACAATTTTTGCATCAATGTTAATTGGTTTGTTGATTTTATCTGAATATATTTTCTTAGAACCTTATGTGGTAAGTCACATTCCTTCTGGAACTGAATTGGGATTTGTCCTTATTGTGATGATTTCTGCATTATCTGCATTGGTACTCCCGATGAACATATTTCGTATCATCATGCTCCAAAAATCAAAACAAAAAATGGGTGGAAGTATTCTTGGCTCTATAATTGGTGCTGCTGCTGGTGCATGTAGTTGTGGACCTATTGGATTTGCTGTAATCTCTACTTTTGGTTCAGTTGGAGCTACTGCCACCGCATTTTTAACTAATTATGAGATTCCTATTAGAATAGTTGCCATTGGAATTCTAACCGTTACCTATTTCACAACTATGAAATCCTTGAAAACTGAATGTAAGTTAAATTCTTGACTTTAATACATTGGAGTCATTCATTAGGTGAATATTTTCAATCCTGTAATGCAAATTATAGTAATTTTAAGAATTCAGACAACCATCAAGTGTGTTTCAATTAAATCCCATGATAAAAAATTAGAAGTTGCTGAATTGGACGAAATAGGTATTAAATTTTTTTAAAACCCTTTTTGTAATCTGTTAATTTTGAAAATCTGTAAAGTTGAGATATTTATTTGCCTTTTTTGGATTTAACTTGATGCAGAATTGGAATTTAATTTTTGGAATTTTTATTATTGCAAGTCCGATTCTTTTTGCAATGGTTGCATATCCTGATTCTATCTCTTGGAGTTGGAACGAAGGAAGAGGGGGTTATCTTTTTGCACTTATCTTTGTAGTCGCTGAATTAATTGGACTAAAAATTGTCATTTCAAAGAAGCGATTGCTGTCTGTACTTCCTATGGCAATTCTAACTATTGCATATCTTGCTTCATTGGAATATGGTTTAAGAGAATACATTATTGAATCTGCAGAATTATTTGATGTACAATTAATCTATTCATGGACTTGGATGTGGGATTTTGTTGTCATGGCAATATTTGTTGTTGCTGCTTTGAGTATATTCTTTGGAAAGAGGTGGATTAGAATTGCTCCTGCCGGACCAATTTTTCTAACAGGAACTGCGATAATTCTTTCACTTGATGCATTTTTCCCCTATGATACACTGGGACCATTGCAGTATGTTGTTCCTTATTTTGTTCAGGCAAATGTCTGGTTAGTAACTGTGCTTGATCTTGGAACTGCAGTGGCCAGAGATAATGTCATGTTCTTACGTGGTGATCATGGTTCCATGGCTCTTCAGGTATTTTGGCCATCAGCTGGTGTTCATAGTATTATTATTTTTTCATTGGTGATTGGGGCATTCATGTTAAAACTAAACATACCTCGAAACCGAAAAGCTGTTTATTTTGTTTTGGGTATTATTGGAACTGTTACTGTTAATTTAATCCGAATTTTCTCATTGTCTTGGTATGCACTAAAAGTCACGACTGATCCTGTGGCGTGGGAAGAATATCATAAAATTGCAGGTGAGATAATGTTCCTGCCCTGGCTGTTTGCATTCATTTTGATTGTAATTGTGATTGAATCTAGGCGACTTAAAAAATTAGAACAATAATTTTAAGTCATTCTAAAAAAAAGTTGTAATGTCGCTCTGACCTTGCACTTCTGATAGTTCGGAAACTTTTACTCCTAATCTTCTAATTGTGATTGTTTGATTTTCCAGAGCTTCTTTTAGTAGTTGGTCTGCATTCTTTTGTAATTCCTCTATACTTTTTGTTGGATTTCTTAGCATTCTTGATTTTGATTTATTTGATAAATCTGATTGAACAAAATGTATTCCAACTGATTTAAACATTCGGTTATTTTTTTTAACTATACTATGGACTTCTTTGCATAATTCTATGATGTTTTCAGACAAAAATTGATAATCTTTTGAATCTTTTTTTAATGTTGTAATTTTGCTATATTGTACGCTGGCTTCCCGCTCTCTGACGGGTTCATTGTCTATCCCTCTTACGGCATTATGGATGTAAGTTCCACTTTTTCTACCAAACTCTTTATTCAAAGTAAAAATGTCTAATTTTTTTAAATCTTGAATTGTTTCTAAATTCATTTCCAAAAATCTTTCTTCAGTCTTTTTTCCAATGCCTGGTATTGTTCTAATTTTTAATTGCTCTAAAAATATTTCAATTTTATCCGGAGATACAACGGTAAGGCCATCTGGTTTTTGAAAGTCAGATGCTATCTTTGAAATTAATTTATTGGGAGAAATTCCTATTGAACAGCTAAGTTTTATCTTGTCTCTGATGGAATTTTTAATTTGCTGCGCTAAGTGACTTGCTGTTTCAAAATTTCCGTCAACTCGTTTTGTTACATCCAAATATGCTTCATCTCGTCCAACATATTCAAAAACATCTGCACTATTTTTCATAATCTCCATTGCTTTTTCAGATATTTCAGAATAGAAATCAAAATCCACTGGCAAGAAAACTGCATCTTTTCTTTCCTCAAGTCTTTTTTTTGCAAATGTAATCGGAATTCCTGATTTCACTCCATATTTTCTAGCAGTATAGTTTGCGGTTGCAACGGCACCACTATCTCCGCCTCTATCTGAGAAAACACATACACACACAGGTTTTGTTTTTAGTTCTGGTGATCTTGTCTCTTCACATTGAGCATAAAAATAATCGAAATCTATGTGGAAAACTACTCTTGTTCCCAATATTGTTGTAAAATCAAATTAGATTATTACTGTATTGTGTATTCAGCAAAATACTGAAACCATTTGAAAGACTACAAAATCTATCTCTAAAACATGACTTTTAGATTCATACTCATAATTTCTCTCCAGGAGAATCATCTACTTTTATTCGTTTATCAAAGAATAGACAAGCAGTAAGATCACCTGTAACATTGACCATTGTTCTAGTCATGTCTAGGATTCTATCTACACCAAGCAAAAGTACAACTGCAACAGGAGGAATGCCTGCTGCAATGAGAATTGTTGAAAGTATTATAATTCCTGTTCCTGGTGCTGAAGGAGCTCCAATGGATGCAGCAAGCGCAGTTAATGTGATTAGCAGTATTGTAGTAAATCCTAAATCAATACTGAAAAGTTGGGCAAGAAAAAATACAGCTATTATCTGGTATAGGGCAGTTCCATCCATGTTGATTGTTGCTCCCAAAGGAATGATGAATTGAGATACCTTGGGTTTCACATTCATCTTCTCCTCTGCAGTTTTGACAGATAGTGGCATTACAGCAGCAGAACTTGAAGTTGAGAATGCAAGGAGTTGTGCATCTTTCATCATTGTAAATGTGGACAATAGTGGTCTCTTTGTAAAAAATTTGATAATCATGACATATACTAATATCATTGCAAAAAGACCAATCACTACAGTCAACATGTATGCTCCAAGTACTGTCATTGCAGAAAGACCAATCTTGGATGTTATTCCTGCTATTAGACCAAAGGCTGCGAATGGTGCCAAACGCATTGCCCATGACACCACCTTCAGAGTGATTTTTTGTATAGATTCTAGCAAATCAAGAATTGGTTGAGAGCTTTGTTTTGGTAATGAAATCATGGAAACTCCTACAATTAACGCAAAAACGATTATGCTTAACATCTCTCCAGCCATGAATGACGCCAATGGATTACTTGGTATCACACCTACTATGCTCTGTGGAATATCCTGAATGCTAAATTCTGCACTTTCAACAGGTTCGGCATCTTCAATTCCAAAACTTTCTCTAATCAAAGAACTATCAATAAAATTTCCAGGTGCAATGACTGAAACAAGAAGGATTCCAATAGTTAATGCAATTATGGTTGTTACAACAAAGTACATGGCCGCACCCAAACCCAGTTTTTGAAGTTGTTCTAAACTACCTGATGATGTGATTCCTCTGATTATTGATGCAAAAATTAATGGTATGATGATCATTTGAATAATCTTTAGAAACAGGTTGGCGGGAATTGATAACCAATCAGTGATAATTTCTGCAGTTTCTTTTTCAACAATTTCTACCTCTGGACCTAAAAACACCCCAAAGACCAATCCTAAAAACAATGCAAAGAGAACTTGTGCCCATAATTTTTTCCTAATTAGATATGTGATTTGAGGAGTGTGAAACTTAAATGACTTTACTACCAATGCATTTTCATGATCTTTTCTTATTTCTTCTATATTACAACCAGTGAAATTCTCTAAACTGATTCTCAGAATTGATTCTTGAATACTTGAGTGAAATAAGTGGTATTGATGGTTAACCTATGTTTTTAAAAATAAAGGATCTCCCAGTTTCTCAGTTTATGACTGCATATCCGATTTCAGTAGAATCCAACATATCTTTCAAAACTATAGTAGATTTTATGGCAGAAAGAGGATTTGCAAATGTCATAATTACAGAAAAAGAAAAAACAATCGGGATTTTTACTGAAAGAGAAATTTTAAAACACATAGTATCAAAAGATGCAGATCCAAAAACACCAATCAGAGAGATCGGAAAGCAACCCTATGAAGAAGTTGATCCTGGAATTTCTGTTTTTGATGCTTCAAAAATTATGACTGCAAAAAATTCACGGCTTTTGATTTTTGCTGAATCTAAAAAGTTAGTGGGAATAATTACTGCTACTGATATGCTACGGGCTTTTCAAAAAACTGATGATGATCCTCCAATAAGGTCATTCATAAGTAAAAATTTGGCAATATGCAACTCAAAAGTATCAATCAAAGAAGCAGCAAAAATTATGCTTGATAAGGGCGTAGGAAGCGTAATTGTTAGTGATTTTGTATATTATGGAATATTTACTGAAAGAGACGTTCTGTATTGTCTAAAAGAAAATGTTTCCTTAAATGAAAAAATTGGCATGTATTCTTCTTGGCCACTGATAAAATCAGAATACAGTGTGAATGCAAAAGGTATTGCACGCATCATGGCAGCAAACGACATCAAAAGACTTGGAATCACATATGATAAAGATCTGATTGGAATCATTACTGCAGTTGATTTGATTAATGCATATCAAAAGAGTTTGGAGTTTTCACATGTATCTCATTGGAAGGAAATAAAGTAATTGTGATTTTAGATATCCTCGGACTATTTAGTCTGGTCTAGTTTGAATGAGTATTCATTAAAAAATATTAGTATATTATCTAACTTGAAAATCTTAATTTGGTTTTTAGTATCTTGTCTTTCAATTATTTCTGTTGAAACTTCTTATCTATTTGTTAATAATTTCAATATTGGTAATCGGCAGTAGTGGTATCGGGATTTATTTGATTGAATCTACTCACGAAGAGGCTCAGATTACGAATCTGATAGATGCATTTTGGTGGGTGTCTGCTACGGTAACAACTGTAGGTTATGGAGATGTTGTTCCAGTCACCGAAGCTGGAAGATTGATGGGAATTGTACTGATGTTTGTAGGTATTTCAATAATTGGTACTTTTATCTCCGTATTAGGAGCTCGACTTGTTGGTTCTAGATTAAAAAAACAAGAAACGCTAGAATATTCTACAAAGTCCCTAATCATTAAAAAAATAAACGAGATTGAAAATTTAGAAAAACACGAAGTTGAACTACTGATATCTATGGTTAAAGACTTGCATGATGAAGTTAAAGATAATCACAAAAAACTCAAATAATTCAATCATATCTGGATAGGTGGATTACAACTATTCATGCTATCCCGCAAGAAAGTCCCAAGTTTCTAAGGCGCTAAACTTGAAGAATCTAAAAAATACTGACGAATAATTGATCTTATTCCTCTAAATATTTTGGATCTGTTAGGACATTGAACTAAACCTATGATACTCCTCTAGAGAATTTTAGGTGAAAGAGTATCAAACTTTTAGTTCAACACCGCAATGGAGTTTAAGAGAACTAAACTAATTTCCAAAGGACCTTGAGATGACTAGTCAAATTAGTTCAGGGCCCTTACAGTTTTAGTCTCAAATCAAGGCATTGGTAGGGCGATTTGTAGAATTAGTTTGGGGCTCCATGATTCATCTCCTATTTTTTGCATAAATTTTTGCTTTAACTGATTTAGGTCTAGTTCTTAATAACATTCCACAACAAGGACATGAATGACCATCCCATTGTACAAAAATTTCACATACATTGCATCTTTTTTGGCCACTTGCGTACCTGTACTTACGTAGTTCACATTTTGCCCTGTATTTATGACAAACTCCTTTACATGCCATTGGCAAGAATCTCCTTTTTTTCAGATTTTATCTTTAGTACTTTTTCTTTGTATTTTGAGCTACGAGGAGTCAATCTCAGTTTGTAATTGCAACAAGGACACCACAGTCCATCCCAATGAAGAAAGACATTACATGAATTACATCTCTTCTGCCCTGAAGCATATCTTCCCATAGTTGTAGGCTTTTTTGCTTTATACCTATGACAAATTCCGTTACAAGTGATTCCCATACAACCTGACCTCCTAAAAATTTCCCTCAAAAACAGTATATCGTTATTATTAAAAAATATAATCCACTAAATCAATTTGCCGATAAATGGTAATAGATGGTAATAGATGGTAATGGATATGATCCAAGATTAACAATGATGGACTTAAGTTTTTATAAAATCAGCTACAATTAAGACTGTTGGGATCCAAAGAAATTGAACAATTAGCATCAGAGGTTTTCAAAGCTGATCCAAAAATCGTTCATCAAGGTCTAATAGATTTGGAGGGAAATGTCTTGCTTGACCAATCTTCAGCTGCATCTAAACCAATGGAACCTGATCCTGACAGAATCAAGTTTTACAAGCAGCTTAATCTAAGACGAGATA
>JAOUAY010000110.1 GCA_029860565.1 Candidatus Nitrosopumilus sp. | reverse complement strand
AAGGCCTTAAGGAAAGTAATTGACGAAAAAGCCAGCTCTATCGAGGGTTAAGTATTTACAAAAACAAATGTGATTTTATAACAATGACTGTTCCAAGAGTAAGTTCAGCACTAAAGGCAGTTGATCTGAAACAAGTTCCTGCTCCTCTGATTATAGGAGAGAGAATCAATACTCAGGGTTCTCGTAAAGCAAAGAAGCTAGTTCTTGAAGATGATTATGACGGTTTAGTCGATTTGGGTAGAATACAAGTTGAAGATGGTGCGCACTGTCTTGATGTTTGTGTTGCAACCACTGAACGTGCAGATGAAAAAGAATTCATGTTAAATTTAGTTAAAAGACTAAGCTTGGAAATTGATGCTCCACTTGTAATTGATTCAACTGATCCTGAAGTCATTGAAGCATCAGTCACTCAGATTCCTGGAAGACCGATAATCAATTCAATAAATCTTGAGGGTGATGGTAGTCGGTTTCAAAAACTAGCTCCTATTATGGCAAAGTATGGCTTGCCTGCAATTGCATTGTGTATTGGACCGGAGGGAATGGCCAAAACACCCCAACAAAAAGTTGACACTGCAGAATTGCTTTATGAAACAGGAAAAAAATATGGATTAAAAATTGAGCAGTTTATTTTTGATGTTCTTACATTTACGTTGGCAACTGGAGAAGATGAATTTCTTGATGCAGGAAAAAACACTCTTGAAGGAATTAGATTAGTTAAAGAAAAATTTCCAAATTCTTTTACCACTTTGGGTCTTAGTAACATCAGCTTTGGTCTTGCACCCTATGCTAGAAAAATTCTAAATTCTGTATTTTTGTATCATGCTGTTAAAACTGGTCTTGATACGGCAATAGTTAATGCAAAAGAGATTATTCCATATGGTGAAATTGATGAGAAAGAGAAAAAGCTTGCAGAAGACCTAATCTTTAACACTCATTCAAATGCCTTATCTGATTTAATTACATATTTTGAAAATACAGGGCCTCAAAGTGGTACTGCATCAAAAAAAGTAGATGTTGATCCTTCATGGTCTGCAGGAAAACGTGCGAACTTTAGAATTGTAAATAGACTCAAAGACGGAATTCATAATGATGTAGTTTCTGCAATCGCTGAGAAACTTGGGAAACATGACATTGTCAAGGACACTGATGGAACTCTCTCCCTTGATTTGCCAAAGGAATCTACGCATGATGGTGCCATTAAAACTCTCAATGAAGATTTACTTCCTGCAATGAAAGAGGTTGGTGATAAATTTGGTGCAGGGGAACTAATCCTACCATTTGTTCTAAAATCCGCAGAATGTATGAAGGCTGCAGTTGGAGAATTGGAGAAATATTTAGTTAAAGAAGAGGGAACAAGTAAGGGCGTACTTGTTTTAGGTACTGTTTACGGTGACGTTCATGATATTGGCAAGAATCTTGTAAAGACTATTTTTCAAAATAATGGATACACTGTACATGATTTAGGAAAACAAGTTCCTTTACAAAAATTCCTTGAAAAAATTGATGAAACAAAGCCAGATGCAATTGGATTATCTGCATTACTAGTATCTACTTCAAAACAAATGAAATTCTTTGTTGAACATGCTAGGAAAAACAATATGACTATTCCAATTCTTTGTGGCGGTGCTGCAATCAACAGTAATTACATAAACAGAATAGCAAAAGAAGATGGAATTTATGAACCTGGAGTATTTTATTGCAATACTATGTTTGAAGGTCTAAAAACAATGGATATTTTAATTTCAGATGAAAAACCAAAACTCTTAGCTGATTGGAAAAAAAAGGTGGAGAATTGGAAAGAAAAATCCTCTGCAACTATAGATCCTAATTCACTTCCAAAAAGTGAGATTAAACCAGTTCAATCTCCTACTCCTAAAATAATTGGAGAGCCAATTCGTCTAAAGTTAGATCAAATTAACATGACTGAAGTTTGGACCATGATTGATAAAAAATCTCTATTCAAATTATCTTGGGGATTAAGAGGAAAAGCTGGTTCTGAATCTGAAGATGTTCATGAACAATTACTGACAGAATGGAAAATGAGAATTATTCGAGAAAAACTTTTTGAACCTGAGGTCGTTTATGGATATTTCAAATGTCATAACAAAGATAGAAAATTACTTGTAGAGAATCCTGCAGGTGATGATGTCGAATTGGAATTTCCACGTTCTACCAAACCAGAACATCTGTGCTTGAGTGATTATTTCGATGATGATGATGTAGTTGCATTTCAATCTGTAACTGTTGGAAATAAAGTGGCAGAAATTATTGAACAATGGAATAAAGAGGACAAGTATACTGATGCGTATTATTTGCATGGATTGGCAGTTGAAATAGCTGAAGCCTTGGCAGAATGGGTAAATCAAAAAATAAAATCTGAATTGAATTTGAAAACTGGAGGTTTGAGGTATAGCTGGGGATTTCCCAGCTGCCCAGATGTGGCACAACATCATTTAGTGTGGAAATTACTGCAACCTGAAAAATCTGGAATGACTTTAACTGAATCTGGTCAGATTATCCCTGAACAATCAACTGCAGCAATAGTGGTCCATCATCCTAACGCAAAATATTTTGTACTTTGATTAGAAAATTCTTCTAAAAATTCATTCAATCCACTAAAATCACTTGGAGATGTAATTAGAACATCTCCTGTAATTTCATGTGTCTTTTTCAATAATTCTTCAAATTCTTGACTATACACTGCTAAATCTAAATTCAAAAATCTGGCGGATTTTTCATTTTTAGGTGACGGATACAGTAAAATTGGAATTACTGAAAATCCCTTTAGATTATCTGATAGATTTTCAACTTGTTTTATATTTTGAATAACTTGTGTTATGAATCCTTTAGGTTTTGCATTTAATTTTTTTCCAATTTTGGAAAAATTGGGTTTGTTTGAAATTGAAAGATATAAATCAATTTTTGAATCTATGCCTTGTTCTCTTAATCTCTTTACTGTGGAACTTGGAATTTGGCCTGAATCTACTTTCCCTGTCTGTGAAGGATCCCCCATCAGTATCAAAATCCCTGAAAAGCCGATAGAGATGCAATTTTCTACAAATTCTGTAATCTCTTTTTCGCTTTTATCCCTGACTCTAAGACTTACTGTAATTGGTAAATTTGGAATCTCTTTTTTGATTATTTTTCCTACTTCGATAGGTGAAACTCTCTGATGTCCTAATACATTTTCAGTTAGATGTATTGCATCACATTTTTTTGAAATAATTTTTATTTTTTTTACAAATTTTAAAATTGATTCATTTCTATTAATATCAGGTAAAATTTTAGGGGGATTGGCTTCATATCTGATTGTCATATTTTCACTTCTTCAATCATTGGTTAAAACCTTTGAATACCGAAACCCATGTGGAATAGTAGGGAAGAATTATGATGTTTTTAGATGATTTAAAATCCACTCTTTCTACTCCTATCAATCCTAAAATTGAAACTAATGATAAATATCGTTTAGCATCTATACTTGTAGTAATTTATGGCAAATCTCCAATTGTTATAATGACTGAAAAACCAAAACACATGAAATTTCATGCAGGAGAAATTTCATTTCCAGGTGGAAAATTAGATTCTACAGATTCTGATCTTTTACAAACTGCATTACGAGAAACTAGTGAAGAGATAGGACTTACAATCTCTAAAGAACAAGTTATTGGTCAATTGGAACCTGTTGTAACATTAAATTCTCGTTTTTTGATTTTGCCTTTTATTTCAGTTGTTGATGAAATCTCACCACTTTCAGCTAACTGTGAAGTTGAAAAAATTTTTCATATTCCATTGGAATCTTTTTTGAAAACTGCAGCAAAGGATCCTGATCCATCTCACAACATAATTCAAGAAATGTATACCTTTGAGTATCAGAATCAAATTGTGTGGGGAGCATCTGCTCGAATCTTAAAACAGATTCAAAATTGCCTAAAATCCTGAGATTCATTTAAAAAGAGCTCTTCGTGCCTGAAAATCTATGGCTGCACGCAAGTCCTCTCCAAGAAAAATCCGTCTATTAAAAAAGACAAGACAAACTTCTGCAGTACCAGCATGGATTATTCTTAAAACAAAAAGAAATGTTAGAACCAATCCAAAACGTAGGGCTTGGAGATCAACTGATGTGGAGGTTGGATAGTTGTCTCAAGAATTAGAACGAGTTTATACGATTAATTTAGGTAAAGTGAAACTTTCACAATCCCAGCATAGGGCTGTTAGAGCAATCAACATGATTAGAGAATTTGCTCGTCATCACATGAAAGTTGAAACTATTAAAATCGAAGAAGAATTAGCACAACAAATTTGGTCAAAAGGAGTTAGAAGTCCTCCAAGAAAAGTCAGAGTTAGAATGACTAAAACTGATGAAGGCTTTATTCTTGTTTCTCGATATGATGAAGAATCTGAATCTAAAGCAGTTACAGAAAGCAAATCTGAAAAAGTTGTTGATGAAGTAGAAACACCAAAGACCCCAGAACCAGCTAAAGAAGTAGAAACACCAAAGACCCCAGAACCAGCTAAAGAAGTAGAAACACCAAAGACCCCAGAACCAGCTAAAGAAGTAGAAACACCAA
>JAOUAY010000018.1 GCA_029860565.1 Candidatus Nitrosopumilus sp. | reverse complement strand
AACTATGATATTACATTATTGACAATTGGATTTCCTGAATCTCATGATATTTTATTTGCAAAAGAAGTTAATGAATATCTAAAATACTCTCATCATATTCTAGAAATTGATTCAGATACTTTCCCTAATGTCTCCTCAAAAATTAACCAAACCATACAAACTGATAATTTGTCTTGGAATGAAAACTGTATTGCTTTTCACTATGTTTCTAAACTGGCAAACAGCTTAGAACTTGATACTGTGATTACTGCTAATGGAATTGATGAATTATTTTGTGGTTACAATGCCTACAGAGAAGCTTTTTCTGGAGGCGAATCTCAAATTAATGAGGTCATGCTTGCCAAATTGGACAACGAACTAAAAATGATGAAAGCCGTGAATTTGATTGCGTCTGAATTTGGAGTAAAAATACTCCAGCCACTACTGTCACCTGAATTTATTAAATATGCAAAAACTATCCCTGTATCAGAAAAAATTCATGACTCTGAAGATTTGTATCGTAAGCACATTATACGAAAATTAGCTGGCGAAATTAAAGTTCCAGAACTTTCGTGTACAAAACGAAAAAAGGCATTACAGTATGGTTCTAAAATTCACAAGGCTCTACTAAAAACTAGATAAATTTTTTAACTGTTTTTTGAACAGATCTTTCCACATTTTTTATGATTGCAGGTGATGCACCAAGGTGTTTTTCTGGAGAAAATATCGAGTCAATTTCTTTATCTGTTAGCTTTGAAGAAAATGCTTTATCGTTTTTGATTGCATCTATGTAGTAAATCCCTTTGTCATTTGCCTCAAATGCTACTCTTTGAACATCCTTGTATGCCACAAATCTTGGTATGCCTTTTTTGATCAATGCTTCTAAAACAAATTCTGCAAAGATTTGGCCTTTTGTAATGTATAAGTTATCTACAATCCTTTTCTCATTTACCATCAAGTTTGAAATAATTCTAGTCATGGTTTCTAGCATTTCATCAACTAAAATGGATACTGTTGGAATCACAAATCTCTCGTTGGCTGAATTTGAAAGATCTCGTTCATGCCATAATGGAATATTCTCAAATGTAACTGCTACTTGACTTCTTACTAATTTGGATAATGATGAAACTCGTTCGCTTTTTATTGGATTTCTTTTAACTGGAACTGCACTACTTCCCATCTGTCCTTTCTTGAATTGTTCTGCAACTTCTCCTATCTCTGTTCTTTGTAGGTTTCTAATCTCTATTGCAATTTTTTCCAAAGTCGTGCCAATCAATGCCAATCCAAATACATATTCAGCATATCTTTCTCTGGGAACAACCTGTGTTGTGACTTCTGCTGGGAATAATTTTAATCGTTTTGCGGCTCTTTTTTGCACTTCAAGTGACTTTGCACCCATTAGCGAGCCTGTACCTACAACACCCAATGTCTTGCAAATCAAAATCCTTTTCTTGATCTCTTCAATTCGTTCCACATGTTTTGCCATCTCTGCAGCCCAATTTGCAAACTTTAATCCAAATGAAATAATGCTTGCATGCTGACCATGTGTTCTTCCAACAGCTGGAATCTTTCCATATTTTACAGCTTTTTTTGCAAGTATGGATGCCATTTTTGCAACTTTTGGTTCAATAATTTGTAATGCATCTCTCATTTGCATTGAATTACTTGTATCAACTAAATCATTGCTTGTAAGACCGTAATGTATCCATGGTCTTGCATTTTTAGTACATTTTTCACTTAATGATTCAACAAGAGCTGCAGTGTCGTGATCACTTTTTGCCTCTAACTGCTTGATTCTCTTTGCAGTAATTTTTCCAGACGTTGCGGCTCTGTGAATTTCTTTACCTACGCTCTTTGAGATCATCCCTATCTCACTTTGGGAAATGGCTGCGGCCCCTTCGATCTCCAACTGATAGTCAATTTTCTTTTGTTCACTGAAAATATCCATCATTTCTTTTGTGCCGTAACGACCATTATCAATAGGTAAAATTGCCAATATTTCCAGTCTTTATACATTGAAAATAAATCTACTTATCTAATCTGAACTTGATTAATCTATTCTGTCTCTTAGTTGATGGCAATCACACAAGCAACCCTTTTGACAGTTCATTCGTTTACAATCTGAACATACTTTCTTTTTCCAATATGGTGCTGTATTCATATTAATGCCTCTGGGTTAACTTGAAAGTACCTCTTTTTATTTGAATTAAGATTTTCAACAAATAGATTGTCCAAATACTCATTAAAATGAAATACAAAATACTCAAATCTGGTTCTTCTGTAATTGTCTCTTTTTCAATTTCTTCAGGTTGATCAAATGGTGTCACATATGCAATACCAAGCAAAATTGGAATTCCCAACAGTACTATTATTGGTACTACCATGTGTTCTCTAATTATATGGGCTGTAATTAGCGTATATTTTTGCTACAGAATGAAAATACATATCTCTCATATCCTCTTCTACACAAACAGCCAACAAATTAACAATATCTGTAGACGTGATTATCCCAACTACATTCCCATCATCAATAACTGGCAACTTTCTTATCCCTCTGTCGTGCATTAAATCTGCTGCAATCCTAACTGTTTCATCTGAGTTTATTGAAAATAGCGGTGATGACATTATTTGTTTTATCGGAGTAGTAATCTGATATGCATGAGCTGCAATCTTTATAGCAAAGTCTCTATCTGTAACAATTCCTACTGGTGTATTATCTTCCATAATGATGACTGCTCCAACTTTTGCATCTTCCATCATTTTTGCAGTTTCATTTACTGTTAATGTTGCATCTACAGAAATTACTGATTTAGTCATTATATCCCCAATAGTCATCATTTTTGCATCTGTCATTTTACAATTTTATTATTTCTGATTCCATATTTTATGGTCTTCTAGAATATCAAAGATGAAAATCATCTTAGATAATCTCAATCGGGTTTAAATTAAAAAATTCACTTATTTTATCATGGCAATCAAAATAAAAAAAATTCTTGTTCCTTTAGATGGATCTTCTAATTCTTTTAGAGGCCTTGATGTTGCAATTCACATGGCAAGAGAGTCACATGCAACTATAACTGGTTTGTATGTGGCAGCAATTACTAAACCTAGGACTAATGACAAAATCACTCCTTTAGAGAAAATTTTGCTAGGACATGCCCAAAAAATTATGAAAAAATCCAAGTTAAAGGCGGCACAAAAAGGAATTTTATTCTTTGATAGAGTGTCATATGGTGATGATGGAAAAAGAATTGTTGAAGTTGCTGAAAAACAAAATTTTGATCTTATTGTAATTGGTTCAAGAGGAATGGGATCTGCAAAAGAATTTTTCTTGGGCAGTACATCAAACTATGTGCTTCATAAATCCAAAAAACCTGTACTTATTGTGAAATAGTATGGTGGAATTAGAAAAAAAATCTTTAGACCATTTGGAACAATTACTTAAAAAAACACAAGAATCATTTGATGGATTGTCTGCAAGATGGAGCGAATTACAACCTAGAAGCGAATTTGATGTAAAAATATCTGAGGATTTTCATCTTGGGTTTGTTTTTGGAAAATTAGAAGATAATTTTGTTGGGTGGTTTTATTCAGAATATGGCAGATCTATGACTGATTATGAATATCGAGAATTTTGGAAAAAATGCCGTGATTTGGTAAGATCTCTTCATGAAAAATATGACATGTTTTATTTTCAAGAGTAATTTGCTAAGATTTGATTAAAATAGATTTTCAGTAGATGTCTAACTTCTTGTTCTCTTTTTTACAGCGGCAACTTTCTTTGATGATCTAGTTTCTTTTGTCTTTGCAGTTGCTTTGCTAACTTTTCCCTCCGTTTTCATACTTTTTCCACTTCTTCTAGCTGCACGAGAAGCTTTAGCTCTTACTTTTTGTTCTTCCTTTTGTTTTTCTATTTCTTTATCAGTTAGCTTTTTTCTTACCACGTACAATGGAATTATTTTATCCTAAATAAATTAGATCATTAATCCCTTGTTTGGTTATTCTTTATCGGATTATTTTTGTATGATACCAGTATCTTGTAAAATCCATTCTAAATTTTTGAAACATCTTTGTTTACATTTTTTTAAAATCAATCATCCTATTGAATTTGTTCTGAATTCTACAAGCAATTAATTTGCTTTTTGTTTGATTATTGCTTTATCTAACATACTTTTAGATGAACTTTGATTAGTTTATTTTTTACAATTCTTCTGATGATTTAAATTGGATTAATAGAAATTTTTACCAACACTCATGTCTTCTAGTTCCCCAAGAAAAATTGGAGAAAATCAATATCAAATTGATGCTGATTCTAATCTTGGAATGAAAGTTCCTGTCAGGATTTATGCTGATGAGCCTTTACTTCAGAAAATGCTGTCTGATAGAACAATCATGCAGGCACAAAATGTTGCCTCAATTCCTGGTATAGTTAGTCATAGTGTTGTTTTACCTGACGGGCATGAAGGATATGGCTTTCCTGTAGGTGGAGTTGCAGCTATGGATGCTGAAGAAGGAATGATTAGTCCTGGCGGTGTTGGATATGATATCAATTGTGGAGTAAGATTACTTCGATCAAATTTAACTGAACAAACAGTTCGTTCAAAACTAAAAGAACTTGTTACTGATCTTTTTAGTTCTATTCCTTCAGGAGTTGGTTCTAAAGGTGCCGTCAAACTTACTCATTCAGAACTAGATGAAGTTTTGGTAAATGGAGTTAATTGGGCAATTGATCACGGTTATGGTTCTTCAGATGATTCTAGTGTTTGTGAAGAAAATGGTCAAATTCAAAATGCTGATCCAAATGCAGTTTCTGACAAGGCTAGAAAAAGGGGTGCTCCTCAACTTGGAAGTTTAGGTTCTGGAAATCATTTTCTAGAAGTACAAAAAGTTGCAGAAATTCATGATGAAGCAGCAGCAAACAGAATGGGTATCAAGGAAGGAACTATTACAATTTTGATCCATTGTGGTTCTAGAGGGTTTGGTCATCAAGTGTGTAGTGATTATCTTAGAGTTGCAGAGCAGGCAATGGAAAAATATGATATCCATTTACCTGACAGAGAACTTGCATGTGTTCCAAATAATTCTGAAGAAGGCGAGTCTTATAGAAAAGCAATGTTTGCAGCGTTAAATTTTGCATGGAGTAATAGACAAATGCTTACTCATTGGACTAGGAATTCTTTTCAACGTGTGTTTAATCAAACCGAATCTGATCTTGATATGAAATTGGTTTATGATGTCGCTCACAATATTGCAAAAGTGGAAAAACACAAAATTGATGGAAATGAACGTAACTTGGTTGTTCACAGAAAAGGCGCAACTAGAGCGTTTCCTGCAAATCGTAATGAAGTACCGTTAAAATATAGGGATTTAGGACAGCCTGTTTTAGTTCCAGGTTCTATGGGTACTGCTAGTTGGATTTTACTTGGACAACCAAATTCCATGGATTTGAGCTTTGGCTCTACCGCACATGGTGCAGGAAGGACCATGTCAAGATCAAAGGCTAGGAGGAATTATACCGAGGAGAACGTAAGAAAATCTCTTAATGACAATGGCATATTTATCAAAGCATTAACGCGAGATGGTGTTGTGGAGGAAGCTCCTCAAGCATACAAAGATGTTGATGCTGTAGTTAACGTATCTCATAATCTGGGAATTGCCACAAAAGTTGCAAAATTGGTGCCTATTGGTGTGATTAAAGGTTGAGCGAAGAAGATTTAGAACTTGAAAGGTTAAAGGCAAAACGACTTGCTGAAATGCAGAAAAATATATCTATAAAACGAGATGTCGAATCAATTCCTGAATCTACAAATGAATCAATTTCTGAAACTCCGCGAGACTTGTTAATCAAGATACTTGGCTTTAGGGGAATGGAAGTTTTAGAAAATGCTGAATCACAGTTCCCAAACGAAACTAAAATGATCGTAGAAAAATTATCTGAATTAATAAAGTCTGGTGAAATTAATGTAAATGAAGAAAATATTGATGGCGGAAAATTATTAGCATTATTTAGATCAGTTGGATTGAATATTAGGATGGCAACAAAAATCAATGTTGAACAAGATGGAAAATTTGTATCTTTAAGTGACAAATTTAGTAATCGATCATCTGATAATGGTGATGAAGAGTGAATGTCGTTTTAGAAGTTGGAACAAAAAATTATGTGGATGATTTACTATCCATTAAAAAAGCACTTTCACATATGGAAAGTCTGGTAGGTAGTTATAATGGCTATGCCCTTAGTGAACCTTCATCTAAGTTTGGATGGACATTTTTCAAATTATCTTTTAAACCTAATTTACAAAATGGCATAGAAAAAAAATTTTCTGACATGATCGTAAAATATGAATGGAATGATCAACCACAAAAATTTGCAAAATTTATGACAGATTATTTTATTTCTAGAGGCTGTGATGTTAAAATAAAAATATCTGACTAGACTCTTCTTCCTCGTTTTCCACCTTTCTTTCTGGTGGTATCATGAGGAATGGGTGTTACATCGTCAATTCGCCCAATCTTGAATCCGCCTCTTGCTAATGCTCTGATTGCAGCTTGTGCTCCTGGGCCTGGTACTCTAGAGCCCATTCCACCAACAGCACGTACTCTGATATGAAATCCTGTGAATAATTTAGTTCTTGCAGCATCAACTACAGCATTTGCAGCTTTCATTGCAGCGAATGGTGATGATTCGTATCTATCGGCATTTACATGTACACCGCCGGAACTGATAGCTACGGTTTCTGCACCTGTAAGGTCGGTCATGTGAATAATTGTATTATTGTAACTACTGTAAATGTGAGCAATTCCCCATTTTTCAGGGCCTTGTTTTTTTGTCTCTGGTTGAGATTTTACTTCCTCAACAGCTTCGGATTTTACTTCCTCAACAGGGGTTTCAGTCTTCTCGACTGGCACTTCCATAACTTCTGTCTCAACTTCTGACAATGAATATTTGGCGCTTAAAGGGTTTAAAATACATTGATTTTCTTTCTTTGCCTTAATTTGGTCACTTGGCTAGAAATTAATGACTATTCATATACTGTCTTAGTCAGATTGCATTAAATGACATCCATTCTTTTGATGGCTATAGGAGTAGGAGTTACAACAGCTTTGCTAGCTTCAGTGGTATTCCAATTTCAAGTCCCGATCAACGATTCGGCTTTGTCTCCTTTAGAAAAAAATTGTCAACAAATTGCCGATGAAGGATACAAAATTCATACAATGTATCCTGATTCAAATCCAGATGAACTTCCTGATGGTGATTTTAAACGCTTGGTGTATCTAGATGAATTATGGATAAAAGACTGTGTTTCTGTTTTACCAGCTGATTCAATCTTTAGTATTGTAAATAATGTTGAAAGAAATTTTTTACATGGTGAATAGTTATCTAAAATGCTTCCATCCTAAATCTCTCAAACGAACAATATTATCTTGTTTTTCCACAAAAACTCCCTTGCCTGAAGTGACATACCCAATTTCTATAATTGGAGTTTTACTAATCTTTGCATTTTTTTTAATTATGTTTCTGTGTTTAGGGGATGTTGTGAATATGAATTCATATTCTTCCCCACCATGAAAAACTAAATTGTTTAAATTTAGTTTTTGAGATTTTACAAAATCTTCTAAATCTTTCATAGATGGTATGTTATTGATGATGAATTTATTTTTACTTTGTTTTGACATTTCATTTAATGTGGTCGATAATCCATCACTTGAATCCATTGATGATGAAAAATATTTTTTATTTTTTAAGCCAAAATCTAGTTTAGGTTTTGGGTTAATCACTGATTTTATGGATTTTTTGGTAAAACTTTCTTTTCCTTTTTTCTTCCCGAGAAGCATATTCAATCCTACAGCTGTATATCCAAATGGGCCTGTTACAAATACTATGTCTCCGTTTTTAGATCCTTTTCTAGTAACTATTCTGTCCGTTGTTCCAAAAATACATACATTAAACACAATTTCTTTGCCTTCATTGGTATCACCACCAAGAATTGAAATATCATAATCATTACATGCTTTTCTAAAACCTGACGCAATCTCATTAATTTTTGAGTGTGAAATTGTTTTTGGCAAATTTATGGAGATTATTCCATATTTGGGTTTGACACCTTTTGCAGCAAAATCACTTACACATGCTACAATGCTTTTTCTTGCAGCATCAGATAATTTCATTTTAGGTGGAATATCTGTACTTTCTACCAATGTGTCTGTTTTTGCTACAATTTTGATTTTACCTAAATTAAAAATTTCCACATCTTCAGAAACAAATTTTTTTTTACCTAGCCTATTTTGAAAAATTTTAATTATCGAAGATTCATCTAACTTTGTCATAGCTTTGGGTCACTAATTCTAGCGTATCTTTGACAATTTTCTTGCATTTTTCTTCATTATTTGATTCTGCTGAAACTCTAATGATATCTTCTGTGTTTGATTTTCTGATTAACACCCAGCTGTCATCATCAATGATTCCTTTAATTCCATCTAGTGTAATTGTTTCAGAATAGTCTTTTGAAAATTTAGATTTTACTTCCTCAATAACTTTATCGTGGAAATCTGCATCAATTGGAGTTTTATTTCTTATCTGACTATAGCTTTCCATATAATTTAAAATCTCATCAAATTTTGAAGTTCCTAGCATGGATGCAATTAGACCACTTGTAAGAATCCCTTCTCTGCAATAGTTAAACTCTGGTAAAATGAAACCACCGCTACTTCCCTCTCCACCTGCTTGTGCATTATTCTTTAACATGAGATCAATCACATTTGCTTCTCCTACTTTGGATCTTTGGACTGTTCCTCCTTTTTCTTTGATGAATTTTTCAACTGAAACACTTGTATCTATACTTAGAACAAATTCTTTGTATCCTAATTCTAAAGATTTTGCTACACCTAACCCAAGTGTAACATCAGGTGTTTGTTTTTCCCCGTTTCTAACTACAACCAATCGATCTCCATCTAAATCAAATGCAAATCCTATATCTTTTTTATTAGACGCTACAACCAATTCTGATAAATTATCAGATGTGGGATCAGGTCCCCTGGTACATCCTTCCAATTTTTCATTTATTGTTGTAACATTACATCCTATTTTTTCTAATAATTCTGGAGCAAAGCCACTAGCTGCACCTCCTCCAATATCTACTATGATTTCTGGCTGATTTTGCACATCACCTATAATTTTTTGTGCATCTTCAATATATGATGTTGATATTTTACTTTCAATACCCATATTTGATTTTAAAATTTCTTGATGCTCTATAATTTGAGGAAGTTCTTGCTCATTAATTCCTCTTCCTTCTATGATGAATTTCATTCCATTCCATTCTATTGGATTGTGTGACGAAGAGATTACTATTCCTGCACCATATTTTCTTGCTTCTCTAAAAACTACAGGAGTTGGTACTGTTTCTAAATTAAAAACATCTATTCCATTTTTCATCAAGGCTGCGGTAGCGGCATCTTTTACCATTGGACCTGAAGGTCTGGTATCTTTACCTATTACACATTTTTTAGATTTAATTAATGATGAAAAATTATTACAAAATTCCAATACGTCTTTTAGGTTGAGATCATCTCCAAATATACCTCTAATTCCTGAAATAGTCTTTTTCAATTAATCCAACTCAGAAAGGCTTTTTATTAACTCTGACGTTTTTACCCAAACGTGCCTTGGTAGCTCAGCCTGGTAGAGCGAACGCCTCGTAAGCGTTAGGTCGCGGGTTCGTACCCCGTTCAAGGCTCTGTTAAATTTTTAAAATTATTTAGATGATATTATTGAGAAGTTGTTTCATCGAAGGTTTCAATGTCTGTCTCTAGTTCTTTTCCTAAACCTTCCCACCATTGCTTTGTTTGATCTGTCAAATACTTTCTGATAATTTGTTTGGAATTGTCCTTTATAGATCTGTCGGTTGATTAACCCTTGATCAATTCATAATAAATTCTAAAATTTTTTATTTTTCTTGTTTTTCTTCTTCTTGTTTTCTTTTCATCTTTCTATAAATGATTATCAGAAGTGTACCACCAGCACAACCCCAAAATAATTCTGATGTTCCATTTTTTATTCCATATGATTCGAACATGCCAACAAAACTTAATGTCATTATTGCTAAAAGACACAATCCTATAATTTCAAGTATTTTTACCATGATTTTTCTATGCTCATTTTGTAAAATCAAAAAGATATATGGTTTTGTAAAACAATTCTCTTGTGGATAAGTACCTTGTAGTCATATTGATCTTTATGATAGTAACTATTCCTATAGCCCTTGTTGAACCATCATCAGGAGAATTCAGAGATCCTCCTCATATACCGCTATTTTATGCAGCAATAGCTGGAATTGTAATTATTTTAGTTTACAGCTCTTACAAAGAAAGAAAAGAACGACAGCAAGCTAATGCTAAAAGAAGATCTCGAAAATAGATATTAAAGTTCTAATCCAAATGATTCTGCAATACTGGAGAAGTTTACGTAAGAGTCCAAGTATTGTCTACCTTTTGAAGTAATTACAAAAGTATTCTTCCCGTCAAATTCTATTTTGTTAATTAGACCTGCACCTGTCAAATTTTCTAAGAATTTTGACAATCTTGAATGTGATAAGTTTGCCTTTGTTAGAAGAGATGTTGTTTTGATGCCTTCTTGACCAGATTGCTGAGTAGCATTTAGTACATCTGCAACAATTTGCATGCTAGTTCTATAGGAAGCCATACGTACATAACTTTAAAACTATGATATAAGGGTATTACCATTAATTCAGATCAGATAAATAAGCTCTGGCCTGATTTTCGTGCAATGTCATCGCAATCCCCTATTCCGTGGTTTGATGACTTTGTAGGTGTTGCCTATAGATATTATGATCTAAGAATGAATGTTGTTCCATTATTTACTGATAGAAAAGAGGCTTCTTCTATTTGGCATGATACAATTCATCCATGGGTAGATCCATCAATTAAAATTCGATTTCTGGAGGTTGATGATAAGTATTGGTTTATTCTTGGTTCGGATTCACAGAAACCTAGCACAAATCTATCTTTTTTCAAAGAATTACCAAAGTCTGAAAATTATGAACGATTTAAGAAAGGTCATGGTGGTGAAGCGTATCTTAGATTAGGGGTATATGCAAAAAAATTACTTGGTGATGTAAAAAAAGATGCAGTATGTGATTGTAGTCATGAAGCTCAAGATCATGATGATAGTGATGGTGATGTATGTTTATTCAACAAATGCAATTGTAAAAAATTCTCTAGTTTTCAAGTAAATTTGTTGAAAAGAAAAAAAATAATTACTGATATTAAATTTTTAGATGAAAACGATGTAAAAGATGATCCTCTTGTCTGGAATTGTATTAATGTGAATAAATTTTCAAAATTTGAATAAAATTAATCTAAATGTTTGTTTACCCTGACATGTTCTCCTGGATAATGCTCATGAAGTTTTTTTGAATAGCACTTGCCACACAATGAGCCCTCCATTTTCCATTCTTCCATTGAGTTATAATACAAATCGATTTTTTCACTACAAATTATACACTTATCTTTTGTTCTCAAGATGTGTTTGTTCTTTTTAATCGATATAAAAAACATTCTAGAATAAACCGTGATTAGAAAAATTATGTTAAATATTACTGGTTTATACTGAATTTAGGTAGGCAGTCTGACCAATGTAAACCTCCTGCAAGATTTTTACTTGGTTGGACTTCTACCCTTGAAATTAAAACAAATTGCTTGTTAGTTTTTTCAATGCTAAAATTTCTTCTTCTTCTTGCCTGATTTTCTTATCCACTACACGAAGCATTGCATCGTTCCAAACATGCTGAGAGAAGAAATTATGTTTAGTATTTGCTAATTCAATCTCATCATCCACTACTGTATCCTCAAGAAATTTAGTCACAATTACATCTGTGATCTTTAAAATTCTAGAGTTAAGTTTGAAACTGCGAAAAATGGGTTCTAATCTTCGTATGTCTACTTTGAAATCTCCTTTTGACTCCAGAATTTTTTTATGGAGTATTCTAAAGTAGACTGCAACAAAGAACAATGTTGCATATCTTTTTGTTTTGTGACCTCCCTGTTTCCCATACTTTAATGATTTTTTTGCAAATTCCTTGACAAGGTATGGGTATAGTAAAATTCTATAATCATCTTTTAGATTGTCGTTGAATATGTCATCGTATTTACTTCCTCTTGGAAGAAATTGGGCTGGTGAACTATATGCCTCAGTTGGTCTTTGTTCAATTCCTGCAACTAGCACTTGTATTGCATCTTTAGCAACTATGACTTTCTTATGATTGTCTGGAAGATAATTATTGTATATCGCATCTCCGTCATATTCACATTGTTTTGATTTTGTTTTTGTGTCAAAAGAACCTGCTTGAATTTCATAAAAGTAACCACAATTTTTTAACTGTGATTTAATTGATTTGTGAAAATCCATCAATGAAACTAGATCTTTCCCTCTGACTGAATTTTGAGAATTCCTATATTTTGTAATGTTGTTTTGTTCTTGTTCATCATCTGCTTTGATTATTGTAACTGTCATGGATCCCTCCATGTTTTTTGTTCTCTTTGAATGATCAAGAATTGAGTTTGATGTTTGTGCTCCATTGACAATTTGTGGAGCATGAAGCTCAATCATATTCTCTCCTAACTCTGCAAAGTCGCTAACTACAATAGTAATTCCATTATTGTAAAAGAAAAATTTGCCTGGATTACTTTGCAATGTTTCGCGTAATCCTTTATTGACTGTAGTTTTAAATTGCATCCACTGTCTAATGTTTGATTCAAATACGTAATCTCTATTCTTACTTACAAATTCAGTAAGTTCACGTAACTTCAAAATTCCCAATATCGTATTTTCATGTCTAAGCATTCTCTCCAATTTAATAGATGATTTTTTCCCTGCTGCCGGTTTTTTAATTCTATCCCATAATTTTTGAATTATTACTTTTTGATCTATTACTTCTACTAACTCATCCTCATACTCTACTTCTTGATCTGTTACATAACAACATTTTATTTTCAGGTTTTTTTCCTTAATTTTTGTGACAAGCTGAGCTAATTCAGGTCTCATTTTTGTTACGTCTTTTCCAAGTAATCGTTTTGCATCTTCTTTGAATTTTGCTATTGCTTCTAGTGAGTGTGATGTGCCATATTTTGATTGAAATAATCTAACTGTATTGTCTGAAAAGTCCACTGGTAGGTAGGCATCTATTCCAAGATCATTTGCTCCATCAACAATTGCATCTGCTGCATCGTCTTCTGTAGCCTCAAAAACTCTTGTTAAAATCCATTGAAGAAAATTATTTCCTTTTTCTACTTCACTTTTTGAATTTTCTGCATACTCCTGAATACTTCCTTGAATATTTTCTGCAAAACCTTCAAGGGGTTGACTAGAATTTTTTTGTACTAAAAGTGTACATGAACCAGGTATGTATTCCAATAATCCATTTCCATTTTGAGACAATTGCCACTTCTAATATGTTATATATTTAGAGAATTGGGTAATTATGTAATAACTCTATTTAGGATATGATGTGATTTGTTAAAAAAAATAACTATTGTGGGAACAACTGTGATGATAATTATCATAATTATTGGTTTGGTTATTTCAAATTCTTCAACGGCGGAAAATTTTGAAGAATCTGAATTAATTATACAAGCTGATGTGATAATGCCTACGAAAGTTTCTCGACCTGGCTGTGAGGAAATTGATAGATGTTATATTCCATCTCTAATTGTAGTTGAATCTGGAAAACAAGTTACCTGGATAAACGAAGATTCCGCATTTCATAGTGTAACTTCTGGTTTTTATGATGCGCCTACTGAACTGTTTGATAGCGGACATTTAGATCCGTTTGAATCATACACTCTTACTTTTGATGAAACAGGTACCTATGATTATTTTTGCACTCTTCATCCTTGGATGGAGGGACAAGTAATTGTAGAATGAGGTACCCGAGGGAGTCGAACCCCCTTGTATAAGCTTTGCAGGCTCACGCATAACCGTTCTGCCAGAGTACCGTTTTAAAAAACACAAAATGAACAATTAAACTCTTTAGATTAGAATTTGTTAAATG